>JBBSWE010000001.1:0-5374 GCA_038046445.1 Nanobdellota archaeon
GAAAACTCTAGGCTTTTTTCCTCTGGGAGCAGGAAATGCCTTTTATTCTTATTTTTATGTAGGAAAGGGTTTTGTTTACTTAAAATCCAAATTTCAGTTTAAAGAAGCAGAGATGGATGTAATAGAAATGGAATGGGAGAAAGGAAAAAAAGAAACCACGTTTATAGCGGCAGGAGTAGATGCAGAAGTGTTGCGCTTGATTAAGAAAAGGACCATACGCGGATTTATGGACTATCTTACCGCTTCAGTAAAAGGAATCAGCCGAGCCCGAGCGGATTATGATTTTGAGATGAGGATTGACGGAAAAACCGTTCGTTGGGAAAACTGTGTTAATCTCACTTTGGGAAAGATTCCTTATTACGGATATGGGCTAAGATCGATGCTTCATTCTGAGATAGATGATGGAAAAGTTTACGGAACGGGCATAGTCAATCGTGGGATGCCCATATTCAATAAATTCTTTCGAGCTTGGGCTTTATTATTCTTAACCCCTTTACGCTTAGAATATCCTCCCTTATTTTCTTTCTCTGGAAAAGAAGTAGTTATTACCAGCGAAGTTCCCTTTCCGATCCAAGTAGGAGGAGATTTCTTGGGTTATACTCAATATTTAAAGATGAAAGTTAAGCGGAAGCAGAAAGTGTTGGTGATTTAAGTAAGCACTAAATCTGTAAAGGTATAATTTCTGATTGAGGCAATCGTGGGAATAACTTTTTCTTTTTGCGATAAGTTGATTAAACTGTCACCAAACCACCTGACCTCTTTGGGTATTATAAAATAACATCGATACGGATCAAATCTTACCGATTGAAGGTGTTCTTCAATAGGAAGAGAAACATTTCTTAAATGATCTTCTTCTGGCAACTTTGTTTCGCGGCGATATCCATAAGCTAAGGCAAAGCTTGCTCCTAATCCAAATTGTGCTTCACAAAGCTTTCCGGCCAGATTATTACTTTTCAGATATCTAAAAGCAGGAGTATCTTCCGTTAAGATCGGTTTTTCATCTCTTTTGAATACAGGAAAATATAATCTTCTAAAGAGTTTGTTAACTCCTTCATATAAAGAGAAAGTCCAGCGAGCATTGGTATCGTGTGATTCTAATAGTGCTTGTCTTAAGCTTTCATAGGCTTGGCTTAAGGCTAGTTCTAGAGTAGGATATTCGATAGCTTGCAGCATACAATTTTCAATTGCTAGTATTTTATAAATTTTATTATTGTGTAGTACTCAAAGGAAAGTTTTAAATAGTTCCCCCTATTTCTAACTATTATGAATCAAACCAGTCAAGTCGCTCTCGCTCGTGACTTGCTTACAGCAAGAGTTGATTGTATTCATTGGAAATAAATTAAATTTTTCTAGTTTTAACTCTTATCCAAAGTTTTTTAAAGCAGATGAAGTTACATCATTTTCTAATGGCGGGTGTCGTACAATTGGTTTGACCGCTGGTCTTTCCAGTATGTCGGTTAGTATAAAAGCCTGTGGAGCTTTGGAAGGGGGTTCAACTCCCCTCACCCGCCCCATTTTTTTAAACAGTTTATTCTGCGAGAATAATTTGATTTTAGATAGTTCTGTTTCTGTACATCATCATTGCTAAACTCTAGATAGTTCTCTAGAGTTTCATTCTAACGATAAATAAGACTATAAAAAATAAAACATGCTGGCGAGCAATAAACGCGGAGGAGAAAATGGCCAAAAGCAAAACAGAAAAAGTAGAACCCAATTTTTTTCAGGTAGCGATGTCTTGTAATGCCTTTACTGGACAAAAGCCAGAAGATTTAAGGTCGGTATATAAAACGACTATTACTGATGGATGTAAGAGATATGAGGGTCGGGGAAACACCTCAGAAGAGTCCCAAGCAAAGGCATCAAGAGGATTAGAAAATTCAAGAGAAGGAAGTACTTCGGAAGAATCAGTTGTGGGTAGTCCTGAATCCACTTTCCCAGTTGGAACTAGTCCAAGTACTGGTTGTTCTTCTGGATCTTCTTATGATTCTTACTCAAGAAGTTCTGTTTCGAGTTCTAGTAGAACATCACCATTTCTAAAGTTTTTGTTTGGGATGGTAATTATTGGAACAAGTGCTTGGTGCGTGATAGATAATAATACCAAAAACCAAATTATTCGTCCGATAACTGATATTGTTGAAACTTTTGGAAGAGCAATTAACTCCCTTGAAGATAAAGTAACAATCAGGACTACTGGCTCTGGACTAGAAGAAGTAAAGGAAGAGAAATATTCTGTTAATAGTAGAGTAACAATTGGGACTACTGGTTCTGGCCTTGAAGAAGTAAAAGAAGACAATAATTTTGTTAATAGTGGAGGCATTTATCAGAAACAGAGAGAAACCAAAGGGCGGTTAGATAGCAACATTAGGAAAAAAAGAAGCAAACCAACTTCGAACGTTGTTAGAAAAAGTGAAAAACCCTTCAAAGTTAGTCCCTTAGACACAAAAACTAATGATTTTGAATATACCACTCTAGAACAAAATCCTCCAGACAACAACATCGTACAGTATTATGGTCCGATTAGAGTTTGTGTTAATGGAAAGTGTCAAGATGAGGAAGGGGCCAAACCAAAAGTAGTTTGTGAAAATGGAGGATGTATTTACTATGGTGGTGCTACCGTGAAAATAAGATAAATCGTTTTAGCAATAAACTAAACAATAAGCCGCACGGGCTCTAAACGTGGAGAGAAAAGAAAATGAATCGGGAATTGGAAATTAGAAAAGAGACACCACAAGGTATTCATCTCCTTACTGCGAAAACAGCGCTATTTAGACAGTGAAGATCTCACTCCTGAACAAGAAAAGTTGTTAGTTGAAGTAAGGGGGATTATAATTGAAGAGTATGAAAATGGGCAAAGAACTTATACTTTTGGGTTTAATTATAAGTAATCTATTTAAATAACAACAGAATGATTAAATAAAAATGGAACTACAACTAGCTAAAGGGGTTCGCGACATCCCTCCCGAAGAAAAAATCGTCATGAATCGCATTTTAAGTACTTTGCAATCTGTCTTTCAGCAATACGGCTTTGTGCCTTTGGAAACCCCATTATTGGAACGGATAGAGACTCTCACTGCTAAAGGGGGAGCCGGAGAAGAATCGGATGCCTTGAAAGAAATCTTTCGGATGAAGGATCAAGGAGATCGAGACTTGGGATTAAGATTTGATTTAACTGTACCTTTAGCGCGTTATGTGGCTATGAACTCACAATTAAAACTTCCTTTCAAACGTTATGAGATGGGCCCAGTGTTCAGAGACGGGCCAATAAAACTTGGTCGTTACCGCCAATTTTGGCAGTGTGATATTGATACTATTGGCGTAAAGGGGATGTTGGCCGAAGCTGAACAACTGGCTTTAGTTGAATCAGCTTTT
The DNA here is from genome assembly GCA_038046445.1 of Nanobdellota archaeon. Classification (GTDB taxonomy): domain Archaea; phylum Nanobdellota; class Nanobdellia; order Woesearchaeales; family GW2011-AR9; genus JACRPH01. The sequence continues at coordinate 3,370 of JBBSWE010000001.1, forward strand.
CAGAAATTGGGAGTAGAAATAGTAATCAAAGTTAACAATCGTAAAGTTCTCAATGGCATCTTGAACCAATGTGAAATCAAAGAAAAAGAATCAGCTATCACCGCCCTAGACAAACTAGAAAAGATTGGAACGAAGGGAGTGACCGAAGAACTGCAGCAACGGGGTTATTCTTCTGAGGACATAATTTCTATTTTCGAAATCATCAAAGAAAAAATTAATCTGAAAGAATTGAAGAAGAAAGTAACTAATGCTGAAGCGCAGGAAGGAATCAAAGAATTAGAAGAATTGTTCGTTTACTTAAAGGACATGAAAGTTAAGTGTGTAGAATTTGACGTTTCTCTCGCCCGCGGTTTGGGATATTACACCGGAACCGTGTTTGAAGTCTTTGCCCAGAACAGCAAGGTCACTTCTTCTATTGCTGGCGGCGGTCGTTATGATGAAATGGTCGGTAAATTTGCCGGAGGGGGAAGAGATATTCCCGCCGTAGGAATTGCTTTCGGCTTGTCTACTATTCTCGATGTGCTACGGGAGAAGCAAGAGTTCAAAGAGAAAACCGCTGCTCGCGCTTACATTATCCCGATTCAAACAGTAAAAGAATCTCTTAAAATTATCCAAAAATTACGGGCTAAGAATATTGCTGTAGATATGGATTTAAATGGCAAAGGTATTGGCAAGAATTTGGAGTATGCTTCTGCTCAAGGCATTCCTTACGTTATTATTATTGGTAGCGAAGAATTGAAGCAGAAAAAAGTGATGTTACGGGACATGCAGAGCGGAAAGCAGGAATTGCTTTCTTTAGCCGAAACAGTTAAAATATTGAAGAAAAAGTAAAATGACCCCTTCCACCACACTGAAGATTATAGGAGTTTTCTTTGCTGTAGTATTATTGTTAAATCTGCTCGCCGTTTCTTTCCGGATCATCGGCTGGGGCATCTTTTGGGCCGTATTAATCGTCATCGCTGCCATCTCTTACTGGGGCATTCCTTGGTTGAAAAGGAAATGGCTGCCACAGTAGATAAATCCTTTTAAAGAAGCAGTAGAAATAGCTTTTTAATGGCTTTTAAATTAGCTTTACTTTACAACGAAATATTACAGATTTATATTTTGAATGAGAGGGGAAGGATGGAATCAGGACCTAATGCTCTAGAATATCAAGAAGATCGAAACTCTGAAGAATTGCCTCCTGCTCTTAAGGAGTATATCCTGAAAACCTACGGCAAGAGGAATACTGAACTAAAGTTAGATGCTTATTGCCGGGAAGTGCACTCTTCAGAATTGGAAGATGTTTTGAAGGGAACTAAAATAAATATTTCTTGAAATCATTCCTAAGGACAATTCAATTAAAATACGCTTTTGTGGATCCCTAAGTGTTTATACTGGCTCTTCAAGTGTTCAACATCTCCTTTAGTTTGGTTAATGATACCAATTAAGCCAGCAATCATTTTCCTTAATTCAGCTAATTGATTTTTACTGACTTGGTCAGAAGAATCTCCTCCTAGGGCTTTCATCACCAATCCCTCTTGATTAAATCCAAGGTAACGATCAATAGTAGCTAGACAAACTCTTCTTTGTCTTCCCGTTTCTGATTTTTCTGTCCAAGAGGTTCTCAATTGTCCGTAAAGAGAACGAAGATTGAAATGATTATCCGAATATTCCGCGTAAAAATCTATCAATCCACTTACTTCTGTAATTAAATTATTCATCCTAATTAAATGACGTCTAGTGGAATTAAAAATTCCTCCACGAATAATATTTCTAACCTTTCGAGCGTCTTCTTTTTTGAAAGGAGCTAGTTCTCTTAGCTTTTCTACCGTCAAATCAAAATAAGCGAGATATTTTATTACCTTTTCCAACTTCTCAATCATAGAATCCAACGGTTTTAATATTTTTGGGTCGTCATTTACCATAAGGGAAAGAAAAATGTATTCCTTATTAAGCTTTTCGCTGCTTGGGCACAGTTCGAAAAGTGAGTGATATATAAACAAGAAGATAATACCTCGTTTTA
>JBBSWE010000002.1:0-3627 GCA_038046445.1 Nanobdellota archaeon
GATTAATGTGGTCAATCCGGATATGGTGGAATTAACTTCTCTTTCAGAAAAATATAGTCTTAATCTGGAACTGCTGGAAGAGGGACTAGATGAAAATGAACTCCCGCGTATAGATTTTGAGGATCACCATACTTATATTTTCGTTAAGACTATCTTTCGGGAGAAGAATGTGTTGGGAACTTTGTTGATGGTACTTTCTAAGGAATTTTTTTTAACCTTAGCTAAAGAAGAGCCGCATTCCATTAAGAATATTCAGGAAGGGAAGGTAGAATTTATCACCACCCAAAAAAGAAAATGTTTGATTACCCTTCTTTCCGTCATCAACGATAATTTTGAAAATACCGTAACTAAAATCGTCAAAAATGTGCATAAAAAGAAAAATATTACTGATAATCTCAAGGAATCTGATATTGAAGATTTTTTGCATGAAGAAGATTTTCTCAACAATTTAGTCTCTAGCTATTATTACACTGGAGCACTTTATTCTAAGATGATTCGAAAGATTGAGTTCTATGAAGAAGATAAAGAATTTATTAAAGATTTGATTGTGGAGTCTGATCAAGGATTGAACCTTTGCCGCAACGCTTTGAAAACTATCTCTAACATCAGACATTACTATTCTATCATCCTTTCCAACAAACTTAATCGTACCCTTAAGGTGCTAACCATTTTTACTATTCTAATCAGCATCCTGGCGGCAGTATCCAGCGTTTTCGGAATGAATATAAAACTGCCCTTTCAGGACCAGGAATTGGCTTTCCTGTTTGTGATGTTCATTGTAGCGGCGATTATGGCAGCATTCTTATTGTATTTCAGAAGTAAGCGGATAATCTAATTTTAGTATTTTAGGTGGTTCACTATCCGAAACGTTCAAGAATTTAAGATAGCAAGAGTTACGATTAATTTCAGGAAGGTTTACTTCCAGCAATCTACTTTCTATCCCTTTACTTGCTATTTCAATTCCTCCCATTATGAAAAAAGAAGGTTTAGGAATCGAGGCACGTCCGGAGAGCTGTTCTAATTTTTGAGAATGGGTAGGAAGATATATGCGAAATAATTGATCGGACATTTCAAACACGAAAGCGTCTAATTCACAATATAAGCAAGGTTGTGTTCGGGGAAGAAAAACAGAAAGAGAAAGCAGTCTTACTATTTCTATCAATCCCTCCACATTATCCACAAAAGGCTTATTTCCAAAATTATCCTCCCCTTGAAAAAATTCTTGAGTTAATTCTCTTCCCTTCGGAGTCAACTCGCGGTAAAGTAAAGGAGTGATCAACCCTTTCGAAGCTAGCTCTCTAATCAAATGAAGATATCCTCTTCTTTCTTCTTTCAACAAAGCATCATGCTTAATTATTCGGGCTCGGAAAGCTGGACTAAGATCAGAAGGAATATTAAGATGATCGTAAAAGCCGACGATTCCTTTTAAGTCCATACTCTTAGGAAGGATAATGAAGAATATAAACATTTAGATTCTTTGGGCTCTACTGAGCCGATTCTTTATCCACTTTAGACTGAAGAAAGCTTTATAAATAGTCTCCAGTTTTAACTTAAATATGGTTAAACTGAGAAAAAATTGTGCTTCCCAGCGCATGGAACGCCCTTATACTCGCACCAGTAAGTATTCTAAGAAGAACTATATTCGCGGTGGATTTCCACATTTAAAATTAACTAAGTTCGAGATGGGAGATGTGCACAAGAATTTTGAATCGTTCCTGTATTTGGCGGCTACCCGCTCTATGATCATCCGCCAGAACTCTTTGGAATCAGGAAGAACTTCTGCTAACCGCCTGTTGGAAAAAACTTTAGGCAACAACTTTTTTCTGAAATTAAGAGTGTTTCCTTTTCATGTCATTCGTGAGCATTCCTTGGCTTCAGGAGCCGGAGCAGACCGATTGAGTACCGGTATGGCTCGTCCTTACGGAAAAAGCGTAAATAGTGCAGCTAGAGTTCAAGCTGGTCAAGTAGTAATAGAATTGCGCTTGGATAAGAATAATGTCAGTTTAGGTCGAGAAGCATTATATCGTGCGGCTAAAAAACTTCCTTGCGCTTGTAAAGTTATTGTGGCTTAATAAAGTTCTTATCAAGTAAAGATTATTCTTATCCCCAAGTATACTTTTTTTGAGATTGTTTTGGATTATTTTCTTTTCGTGGCTGCCTTTAGTTCCTGTTCTAATAGTTCTAATTCTCGAAGCAATTTAAGCTTGTTTTGTTCCGCCTTTTCCGGAAGACCAAGACTCTCTTCTCTAATACTTCTTATTTCCTGCTCCAATTGCACCAATTCATTCGAGGGCCGAGGCTTACTTCCTTCAATCTTGCGGCTGATTTGTTCCACTTCTTTCTTAGCAAATTCTTCCGCTCTTAATTCTTCCTGGCTCTTGTGGCGAGGGAAGAAAGCTCTTAACAGCAAATAGGGACGCTTGAGGCTTTGTAATAAGATTGTACTTAACCCTTCAAATTCTTTTCTTTCTTCTCTTATCTTCGCTTCTCCCTCTCGAGGGATTCCCCGGGTTACAGGAATTTCTCTTATTATCTTTATGGGCTTAGCCGACTCTTGATCCAGCCGGAACAGGCGCGATTGAAGATCCACTAATTCTCGATCCAATTTCAATTTTTCTGGAGTTGTTTCTAATATTACTGATCTTAAGGGAGCGACAGCTGCTTTTTTCAATGGAACTCCGATACCTTCCGCAGCGACTTTCTTCTCTGGTAATCTTTGAATAATTTTGTTAGGTGAATTTGTTCCGATGAACGTTTTTAATTCTTGGATTCTTTGGTTAAGTTCCTCGATCGAACTGTCCGGAATTGTTTTTTTAGCGGGTGAAGGTAGAGAGGGATAAATTAAACGATATTTCGATTTGTGGCGATAATAAGTTATTCCTCCACCCAACGTCAACAACAAGAAAGTAGAAATTATTCCCATCACCCAATAACTACTAAGGATTTCACCTATTCCAGAAAAGATGGCTCTTCCAAAGAGATTGGCTCTGGCTTCTGTTTCCGGAGCACTGATTCCTTCTGCGGGAGCAGCAATAGTTTCTTCTGGAGCTTCTGTTTTAGGAGTTTCTATTGTTTCTTTCTTGGGAGCAGCTACGGCTTTGTTAAACGCTTCTTCTGCCGGATTTATCGGAGTTTCTACTGCTTCCGGAACAATAACAATACTGCTTCCACTAGATCCGCCTCCTCCTCCTCCAGAGCTGGAAGATGAACTAGAAGCTACCACACTAATCCACCATACTTCTACATCTGAAGTATAATTCTGGTTTCCTAAATAAGAAGAGGTGATATTATACAATCCAATCGTATTGAATAAGGTTAGGTTACTCAATGGCGAGCTGCCATTATTGATTAGAGTTCCGTTATTATATAAAGTGATATTTCCTGTTCCGTTAATTAAGGAGGCGTTAAGGTAAATCGAAGCACTATCAGTGATGCTGTAGTTGGCTCTGGCATTGTTAAGGTAAGTATAGATTGTTCCATTGGACTGATTGATCTGCGCATAAAGTGATGCGGAGGCATTCGTATAATTTTTATTTCCAGTGGCATTAAATTCAAAGAGATAATATGCTACGGCTAAAGCATAGTTTTGTCCGTTGGTAATAGTAGTTCCATTACGATAAATAGTTA
>JBBSWE010000003.1:0-1317 GCA_038046445.1 Nanobdellota archaeon
AATATCTTTCTTCATCAGGACCAGACTGTTTTAGGAAGAAGTTATTTTTGGTATAATGGAGAACTTACGGATTTAATGGAAATTCCCGAAAGAGCCATGTTAGAATTGAGAGAAAATGGAAATCGCTTGAAAAGAACTTTAGAAGAATTGTTTCATCCCAATCAATTCAATTATTCTTCTTTAAACAATAGGACTAAACATTTGCATTTTCATGTTATCCCCCGTTATCGCGACTCCCGAGAGTTTATGGGAATCTCTTTTACGGACGAACATTTTGGAGAGAGTTATCAAAGAAATCAAGGAGTCCATCTGCATCCCACCTTACTGGCAGAGATAAAGGAGGTAATCGCTCAGAAGTACTTGATGTTAAGGAGATAATAATTATTTGTTTCAATCAACCATGCTGCCGTTTCTCTTGGCATCCTCCACAGTAAATCCCTGCGGATATCTCTTTCTCAGCTTCTCAATATTCTCATCCAGCAATTCTTGCATATCCCACTCAAAGAAGTTGCAGATCATGGCGGCATACCATAAGGAATCTCCGATATTCTCTTTGATTCCCGCTCGCTGATCATTATCATGGGCAAAAGTCTTCTTGATGCAGCTGGCTACATCTCCCGCTTCTCCCGCGATTCCTAAACCCCAAGTTAAGATTTCTTTCTCCGGATTTTCAAACTTCTTCGCGGTTAACTTGCACATCTGCTGATATTCTTTTAAAGTATGATTTTCCATAAGTTCACCCCAACATTGCAATTATATCTTTTTTGTCATCCTTAACCCGTCAATCTCAAATCCCCATTTCTTATAAACAGAAATTGCTTTTTTATTTTTAGCTAAAACTTCTAATTGACAGTAAGAAATTTCATTTTTCTTTAACCAAGAATAAAATTTATTTCTTAATAAAGTAGCATAACCCCTTCCTTGATAGTGTTTAGAGACCATCATATTATCAATATAACCAATATCTCCACGCGGCGCTGGCTTAATATAACCATGTAAAAAAGCCACAACCTTATGGTCAATCCTTATCCCATAAAAGAAATGGCTTCTTTTGAAGTATTCTTTAAGAAATCTATTAATGAGACGTTGATTATAATGTACTCTATAAATTGGAAACTGAACAAAACCCCCCATTATTCCTTCTTCTTCTTCAAAGAGAGAAATAATTTCTTTTCGGTATAACCGGATCAATTTACAGATCATAAGTATTTAATTTTAAGGATATATTTAATTTTAACTATTAAATTTGCCTTATTTCCAACAGGCACAGTTCGAAAAGTGAGTGATATATAAACAAGAAGATAATACCTCGTTTTA
>JBBSWE010000004.1:0-20255 GCA_038046445.1 Nanobdellota archaeon
AAATAAGGATAAGGTAAGTTAAAATCAATAATTTAATTTAAGAGGGATAGATTTTTAAGATACTACTCACAACAACAATTTCTACCTCCGTTGAAGCAGTAATATTTATAACCCCTCTCTTCTTACTTCCTTTGATATGGTTGATTACAGTGAAGCGCTCCCTGGAAAAGGAAAGAAGATTATCTTCCACTATCAGGGATTGTTTGACTTTGATGGGATGTATGCAGCGATCATAGATTGGGCTAAAAACTATGGTTTTATGTGGCAGGAAGTAGATTACAAGCACAAGGTTCCCAACCCCAAAGGAGCAGAAGTGGAATTCAAATGGTTTCTTACTAAAAATGTTACCGATTATATCAGCAACGAAATAAGTATCACTATTCATATGTGGGATTTGCAAGAAGTAGAAGTAGACGTGGATGGTAAGAAGAAAGCCCTTTCTAATGCTCGTATTTATCTCTGGTTAGAACCAAAGATAAACTTTGACTGGCAAAAAAAGTATCAAAGTGGAGGAAAATTTTCCCAATGGCTAGGAAAATGGTACAACCGCTTATTAGACAAAGATTTTAGCGCCATTTATATCGATGAGCATTATTACCGCACTTATGATTTACATGCTGTGATCAAGACTTATTTTGATATGCAGACCAAGAAGTACGCTTATAAGAATTATTTGAAGGAGAGTTAAAAGCAAGAGCTCATCTTTGGTTATATCTTTTAAAAGACATAAATCTTTATTAATGCTCCTTTACTCTAACTGAAGATAAAATGGATTTACAAGCAATATTAAGGGAAGTACCAGTGGAAGGAAGATTAAATTTTCTTAGGCAAGCTTACCGTCCAGAACGCCAGGATATCGCCGAAGCATTATTAAGTGAACTTGAACCAAGATTAAGATCGGGTAGGGGTTTGACGGAACAGAATGAAAGAAAAGAATTTGATGGGATTATAAAGAATTTAATAATTCAGGCTGAAGAATCTCAAAACACAGAAAGAGCCAACGCATTACGATTTAAGCAAATAACTTCTTATTTTTATGCAAATGATATTGAGTCTGCCGCGAAAGAGACTAGAATTCCTGAATTAGTGGGAAGGACGATTGAACATTATAAAGGACAGTATTTTAATAAGGCATAAATTGTAATACATTTATTATAGCATTTGGGCCGGAAAGATGAAGCTAAAAAATATTCTTTAGAAGCAGCTGAAGCCTTGAGAAAAACCAATAGCGGCCATGTTTCTAGTCAGATTTATTTGCGCTTTGGAATGAATAAAGAAGCAATTGAAGTAAGATTAGACAATAAGGATTTTGACGAAGCAATTACACTTGCTCAAGAACATTTAAGTGAAGAAGAACTTCCGCAATTTTATAGAAGAGTTTTCAAAGCTGCTGAAAGGAAAGGATATGATAATGGATTTCCTGTTCAAGTTAAAATTGCTAAACTCTTAGGAGATAAAGAATTAGAAAGAACTACCAAGAAAGAATATGTTGATTGGGTAATGACAAAGAGGGAAGCAGGATATTTAGATTTGATTCGAGAAGTTGGAACAGAAAAACAGCTGAGAGAAATGCACGAGATGATTGTTGCTTTCTATCAACTAGATAAACGAAAACCAGAAAGTTTAGCAAAGGCGGCGGAAGAAGCATACAATGATACCGCGGAAAAGAAATATGCTACTCTAACTTCAGGAGCGTATGAAAAATATGGTAATTTTCCAAAAGCATTAGAGTTCGCTCGAATTAGTGATCCACAAAGAGTACCCTTCTTAACCCAAGCGGCTGAACTGGTAGCTTAATTAGATTTACAAGAAGATATTTTTAGGACTAAGAAAGATATTGTTTTTTATACCATTCGTAAAAAGTTTTATCGGTCGGACAGAAAGGTTTGCTTCTCATCAATTCCTCTATTTCTGAAGGTCTTTTCCAACCCCAATTCTGAAATTCCTCTTGAGAAGGAACCACCTCCTCTCCTTCGCACAAGGTATAAAAGAAATAAACCTTAAGTTTTAATGACGTATCTGTATATGAAACATGAAATAGTGGCTCTATCCGAGTCTCTAAACCCAATTCTTCTTGCAGCTCTCGTTTAGCTGCTTGAAAAGGTAGTTCTCCTAGTTCTATTTTTCCTCCTGCCCCGAAGGCATATTGTCCGGGAAAGATCTTTTTATCTGCCGTTCTCTGGTGCACAAAGAATTCTTTGCGGTTATTTTCTACCATTACTACCGAAACTTCGATATAACTATCTTTTGTACTCATAAGCCCCCTATCAAAAAGATTATTTTTAAGAATTTAGCTAAACAAAAGTATATCTCCCAGCGCATACTCTCCCGAGAAAGCTAGTTCTTACCCAAAAGTTTATATATCATTAATGGATAATATTATCCAAATATGGATAACAGACAAAAGACTATCAATTTTTTAGGTAAAAACCTAAATCAATCATATACCATGCATGAGTTAAGCAAATTACTCAGAATCCCGTATGCTACTTTTTATCGCATGATAAAAGAAATCGAGGATTTATTAGTCATTAAAAATGTAGGTAAATCTAAAACCATTCAGATAAATAGTGATAATCCCATTATCAAAGCTCATCTAATCATATCTTCAGATGAAGAAAAGAAAGATTTTTTACAGGATCAGCCGATTATCAAGAAAATTGAAAGTGAATTGGACACTAAAGAAATCGTTATTCTATTTGGGAGTTACGCTAAAAGAACGCAGCATGAAAAGAGTGATATTGACTTACTAATTGTAAACAAAGGAGGAAATAAAAGCATCTCATTCTCAAAATATGAACTTTTATTTAAGAAAGAAATTAATCCTATCTTTGTAACGAAGAAAGAATTTGAACTAATGCTTAAAGATAAAGAAGAAAATGTTGGCAAGCAAGCTTTAAGAGACCATATTATTCTTAACAATCCAGAAGATTTTTGGGGGTGCGTCTTAAATGCAATTTGATAAAAATCAATACAAACAGACATTTAATGATTTTGTCAAACAGAAGAGAATCAAAGAATCGCAAGATTATTTTAAAATTAAACTCTTCTTACAGAAAGCAGAAAATAGCTTACTGATTGCCCAATTCCATAAAGATATCCAACCCCAGAAAGATCAGGCACCAAAGTTATATTGGGACTATTGGGCCATAACCATTGCTTACTATTCTATGTTATACGCTGCTAAAGCAGCCATTATATCCAAAGGATATGAAGTTTCTGACCACGATGCTGCTCAGATCGCTTTAGGCCATTTATTAGTGCCGGACGCGATGGAAAAAGAAGATTTAGAATTGCTCAATCAGGCTTACAAAGTTTTTGAGGATGAATATGTACATTACTTTGAGGATGCTAAAACCGAAAGTCATATTGCTCGTTATTCTGCTATTCATACCTATACTCAAAGAAGAGTAAAAGAGATATTTGAGAATGCGACCAAGTTCGTAGCTAAGATCAGCTTAATTTTACAAGAAAAGTAAGCGCATCATGCGGGCAAGAAGATTCTACTTTATTTTTAAAATATTTTCCAGAGTATACTCTCCCAGGAAAGCCAGTTCTAACAGATACTTACCTTTTTGCTGAGAATTCCAGAAAGTAAACGGCTTAAATTTTCTTTTAATTTCTACAATCTTCATCTTTTCATTTATTAATAACACATCAATCGGATAGAACACAAAGAAGTTGTGTAGTTGGACGGTTCTTTCCTGAGGAAAAACCATCAATAGATTCTGTTTACGATGAAACATTAAACCGATTCCCTGAGAGAAAATATTTTTACAAACTATTTCTTTCTTAGAGATTACTTTATTTTGGGTGAGGTTGAGAATCATTTTAATTTGTAAACGCTGCGGAAACCCCAATAAACATCGGTTTCCTTCTTACTAGGATCTAGTTCGTTTAATTCAAACGAACAATTTTCATTATATTGTAATTTTAAATTTAATTTTTTTGCACTATTCTTTCTCAATACTAAATAAGTACCAAAAGAAGTTTTGCTATTAGTTTTACTTTTTAAAAAAAAAGTTATGTCAAAACCTTTCCGCTTCAGATTTCTAATAAAAGAAACAAAAAGAATATTCTTCTTCCCCGAACGTATCACAAATCTAGGAGTTGGTCCAGGAAGAAAAGGGGGATATTTTTCGGATATAGTATCTAGATGAAGTAAAGCAATTCCCCCTCTCTTTAAAGTACGCCAAACTTCCTCAAGAAACTGGTCCTTTCGAGTAAAATAAGGAAGAGCTACCTGGCTATAGATAACATCAAAATAGTTCTGGGGGAATTTTAGTTTAACGGCATCGTAAAAGAAAATTTGAGGAAAATTTACTTTGTTCATCTCTTTCTTAGAAAATATTTTGTAATAAGTTCCTACCACTTTCAAACTCTTTTGACCTTGCATTACCACCCAGGGCTTTTTATTAATCCCAAACAATTCTATTTGAGGGTATAATTTTCTTAATTCCATCAACACCCGACCTTCTCCGCAACCCACTTCTAAAACTCTTACCTTGTTATTTCTCTTTAGGGCCAGGTCAATATTATTTTCTAGAAAATTAGGATAAAAGCGTTGATTAAAATCCGCTAAAGACCGTGATCGAGAAAAATGTCCTCTTTTCATACTTCTTTTTATTTTTTCCACAATTCATCACCCACATAATGAATGTTCTTGATTACTTTGCCGGAAGTAGCTGCTTGCATTTCAGTTCCAGAAAGCTGAGCAATACCTACCGCTAGGGGTTTGTGATTATTCACATCCATAATCACCACGAAATCATCTTTATTGATTCCCGCCGCAATTTCTTTGATTCCCGGACGCATCACATCTGCTCCAGAAATCATGAATTTAACTGCTCCCATATCTACCACAATCTTCTTTAGCAATCCTAAATATGTTTGTAGAAGCTTTAAAGTAGGCACTAATTTCTCTCCATAATAAAAAAACCAGGGTTGTTTGTTGATTAAAACCAAACGAAAAGTTCCATCATCCAACTCTTCCACTAGATCCTTTTTAGAAATATCTAATCGGTATCCGAGAGATTCTAACTCCCGAGAGAATTCTTTGCTACGGAGAGGAGTGCGTTTCATAAAAGCAATTTCTCCATTTCTTTAGTGAATTCTTTTGCTCTGTTCAGAGAAGTTTTGGCTTTAGACTGTTTTTCAATCTCAATAGTTTCGTACTGTATTATTCTGCGCTTATTTCTTTCGAATTCAAAAGATTCTATCAAAGAATCAGCTTTCATCCCTGCTAAATTTAAGGCTTCTTCCTTTGTTTCTTCATATTCTTCTATCAAAGATTCCTTTAGTTTTTTTCTAATATAAGCAATCACGGCATCCGAAGTTACTTTGTGGACTATTTTTTCGCCTACTTTGTAACCAAACTTTAACAAAACAGCATTGGCATAATAATACATCGCATAATAAGAGCAAACAATAACCCATAATTCAGAAAGATTTTGAACTTCTTCCGCTACTCTTAAACTTTCTTTAGCATTTCTTAACAGGATATCTATTATTGGTTTATTCATTACTGCTTTTTTAAGCAAACCATCTTCTAAATAAGACCTTACGTTACTTTCAGCTTCGTTTATTCTCTCTTTAGTTAGCATTTTCTAATAACCGATAATACTCCTCTATCCCAATTAAGATAATATTGTTTTTAATGGCTTCGCTGACTACGGTAAATTCCTTGCTTTTAGCCATGTGAATAAAATTTTGATAACTAACGGTAGTTAGATGAATCTTGTCCGGAAGCAGGGATATAACCGCTTTAATCTCTTTTTCTTCCCCTCCTGCGGTTAAAATATCAATATCCGAATGCTTATTAGCGGTGCCTTTAGCCAGAGAGCCGAATAAGAGCACAATGAAGGGAAATTTCAATTCGGTTAGGCGGTTATGTATAATTCTAAAGTCTTTGTTTTTAAGAAGATCTTTCCTTCTTTCATATTCTGCTTCAAAGAGCTTCTCGTTAAAATTATAAGTTAACTCGCAAAGTTTGGAATTTCCTACCCTAACCACCTTAATCAACTTATCCTTTTCAAGTTTGGTAACCTTCTCATGGGCAATGCGATAATTGATCTTAAGAGATTCAGCTATCTTCTTTATGGTAAACTTATCTTCCTTGTGACTCAGGAAAAACTTCAATATTTTTATAGCTGCATCCATGGTGTAAGTATTACTTATTGTAATAATACTATTACTTATTGTAATTGTATTTAAATGTTGCGGTAAAAACATTCCAAAGATTATTCCCTCTTAATCTCTGTCATTCCATTCATATACGACTGCAACACTTTAGGAATCTTGATGGTGCCGTCCTTGGTCTGGAAGTTTTCCAAGATTCCGACCATGGCGCGAGAAGTAGCTACTACCGTACTATTAAGAGTATGCACAAACTTGTTTCCTTCCGAAGTGCGATACTTAATGTTCAATCTTCGCGACTGGTATTCAGTACAATTGGAGCAAGAAACTACTTCACGAAAAGCATTCTGCACTGGCATCCATGCTTCCAGATCATATTTTTTAGCTGCAACAATGCCAATGTCTCCAGTACAAATGTTCACTTGACGGAAATGGAAACCCATTGATTCAAACAATTCTGCGGCGTTCTTGAGCATCTCTTCATGATATTTCCAAGAATCTTCCGGCTTGCAGATAAAGATTTGTTCAACTTTATGAAATTGGTGCCCGCGGAAAATACCTTTCATATCCTTTCCGTGAGCTCCGGCTTCTTTACGGAAACAGGGAGAAATTCCAATCATCTTAATGGGTAAATCTTTTTCTTCTAACACTTCATCCATCCACATGCTAGTCAAAGGATGCTCGGAAGTAGCGATAAGATATTCATCTTCTCCTTCGATTTTGTAGAGCATTTCCGCGAAATCTCCCATAGAAGTTACTCCTTCGTACGGCTTGCGCTGAATCATATAAGGAGGAATGACCAGCTGGTAGCCTTTCTTCATCATAAAATCAACGGCATAACGCTGCAAAGCCAGATCGAGCAAAGCTCCTTGGTTTTTCAAAAACCAGAATCTCGCTCCGGAAATTTTGGCGGCACGTTCTAAATCAGCAATATCTAAATCGACCACCAAATCAGCATGACTCTTTAAAGGAAATTTAAATTCGGGTTTCTTGCCCCACGTTTTTAGGGTAACATTATCCTCGCCAGAAGCACCATAAGGAACAGATCCATGCAAGATATTCGGCAGAGCATAAAGATTAGCTTTTATTTCTGTTTCCAGAAAGGTTACTCGCTCTTCTTTTTCGCTAATCTTTTTAGGAATACCAGCGGCTTCTTTCAAGAGTTTTGAAACATCGCTTCCTTTCTTCTTAGTTTCAGAAATTTTTAAGCTGATGGTGTTACGCTCTTTTCTTAAATCATCGATCTCTTTCTTAGCCTTCAGCCACTCCTTATCTAATTTAATAGTCAAATCTAAGAGCTCCAGTTTAGCCTCATCTTTACGCTTCTGGAGATCTTTGCGGACGATTTCCGGATTATTCCTAATAATTTTGATATCTAGCATGTTAAGAAGAGTAAAAACTCTTTATTTATTAAAGTTTGTGACTTATTCTTATCTTAAACACCCATAAACTATATAAACCCAAATAGGCTTACTGGGTTAAAAGAGGAATGATGAATAGAAATCGCTTTATTTTAGGTGTAGGCATACTTTTATTACTTTTAGTTATCATCGTCCAAGCAGATATAGAAGTAGACCCCTTTATCCCTTGCGAGACTGATGAAGAATGTATCGAATTTGTTGCCGCAGATTCTTACTGCAACGTTTTAACGTCAACTTGTTTTATTCCGGGAACGACACCTACTAATCAAACTATTTTACCAACTACTAATATTACCCTTGTTCCTAGCGTTCCTCCAACAGATGATACCTTTATTATTTTACAATCACGTTTAGATACTTTAGAAGGCGGCGCTTCCTTACTGCAGCAGCAGATTGAAGGTATTTCTTATAAGGTCGACCAATTAGATCAAGTCAACACTAAAATTACTGAAGTAGAAGGTAAACTGGATCAATTCAATACCAATCTACAGTCAGTAAATTATCAGCAGGAACAAAATAAAGAAGAATTGAAAAAAGAAGTAACTAAAGCCGTTACCGGATTAGCGGTATTACAAGAGGACTTAAATCAAACCCAATCGGAACTGAATCAAGTGCAGCAGGATTTAGGAAGTAAAGGATTCTGGTTGAAATTTATTTCTTACCTTTTCTTAACCTTAGTAATAGTTACAGCGGCGGTAGTCAGCGCTTATTATTATAATGCTAAGAAGAAAAGAGAACAGCAGTTTGATGCCGAATTAACTCCCAGCATCCATGCTTATTTAACGCAGCAGATTCGGTTAGGTAAGAAGTTTCCCCAGATTAAAGATAATTTACTGCAATCGGGCTGGAGCGAAGAGGAAGCTAGATGGGCGTACAAAGAAACCATGAAACATAATTATTCCAAGTACATTAGTAAAAATGCCCCAAAAGAAGCTCCTGCTGCTCCGAATGTCAAACTGCCGCAATTAAGTGTCAAAAGTTTATTTCAGCACGATGTAACTAAAGTATTAAGCATTTTGATTTTTGCCACCTTGCTGATTCTAGGAGGATTACTGATTTTGCGCGGAGTATCTACCGGAAAAGCAATTTATCAACAAGAAGCCAGCTTAGAAGTTAACGTCAAGAACGTGCTGGAAACGAACCTTATTAACAATCCTTTTTATTCTAAGATAGAATTTATCGACTTATGTATTCAAGTAGAGAACAATGGAGAAAGCACTTCTTATCGCTGGTTAAAAACAAATTTGGGATACGCTTTACAAAAAGCCGCTTTCCCCTGCGATAATAATCCTACCGCTTATGACTTTGCGGTAAAGTTTACGGATTATGCTAGCTTTGATTATTTGATGAACAGCTTAGGATGCGATTCTCTCCGAGGAGTCAATAAGCTGGAGAAGAAAGTGTTGATTCTTCCTTCCAAATACGTCTTGCTGGGGTTTAGTTTTAATCCAGAGATGGATGCCAGCAAGTTTTGTGCAGTGTTGAAGGATTGTTTGAATCCGGAAGAATTGCAGCAGTACGGAATCAGTTGCTAATTTTAGGAGTAGTTTTATAAATTAATTTCAGAATAGATTATTCTCATGCAAAAATTCATCACTGCTGATGGAACGGAAACTTTCCTCAACGAGCAGGTACAGGAAACGTATCATTCGCAGACGGGAGCGGTAGAAGAAGCCTTGAAGAAATATGCCGTTCCCTGTAAGATTGCGGAACTGGCACGCAGCAATGGAAAAATAAAGATTCTTGATGTCTGTTCGGGAATGGGATATAATGGAGCGATGGCCATTGATGTGGCTCTGGAAGCCAATCCTGACTGCGAGATAGAAGTGATTGGTTTGGAATATGACCCGAAAACAATTCAATGGATTCAAGAGGTTAATCCACCCATTAAATGTTATGTTTGGTTTAAGCAACTTAATCCACAAAAATTAGAGTTTCAGCAAGGTAAGGTACAGGTTAAATTCATCCTAGGCGATGCTAGAGAAACGTGTAAACGATTACCACCAGAATATTTTGATGCTATTTTCTTTGATCCTTTCTCTCCTAAACCTGCTCCGGAGATGTGGAGCAAAGAATTTTTTGAAGGCATGTATCGGGTGATTAAGACCACGGGAATCCTAGCTACTTTTTCTTGTGCCAGAATGGCTAGGGAGAATATGGCTGCGGCGGGATTCATGTACGATGATGGACCGATTGTAGCGGGCAGAAGAGGTCCGGGAACGATTGCAACGAAGTGGGTGTTTCCTTAGAATTACTTACTTTTTATTCCTTCCTCTTAAAGAAACTTCAGCTTATATTCCTTGTAATAATGCAAGATTTCATAATCCCGAATCATATTTGAGAATTTTTCCCTAATTTGATCAATGAATAGGCGTAACTCTTTGCTATCTTTAAACTGCACTTCAAACTCTAAATCATAACCCCCCAACACAAAATCTTCATAAATAAAATGGGGATGTTGATGAAGGAAACTCTGCAACTGCTTAATTTGTTGCGAAGTGGAATTAGCTAAGGTTAGATGGATTTTATAATACTGAAATCCTAACTTTTCCAAATCAAATTCTATTTTATATCCAGTAATAATCTTCCGGCTTTCCAAGCCACGAATCTTTTTGATTACGGTTTTGGGAGTTACCTTAGCTTTTTTAGACAACTCTAAAATAGTGATGCGGCTATTCTTAGTCAATTCTCCCAAAATCAGCTGGTCGGTAGAATCAACCGCTTCCTCTTTATCTAAAGCATAAGCTGAAATCTTTTCTCTCTTCTTAGTTTGATGCAGATAATCGCGGGAATAATAATCTATTTTGGTATACAAACTAAAGTTCTTCTCCTCCATGAAATCGCGATAGAGAGTCAGAAATTCCTGATAAAACTGATTTAATTCTGAAATGGATTTATACAAGAACCAAGTATTCAGATCCCATTTCCCCTCTACCGAAACCATCCATTTCAAATGTGGATTGCTTAAGAGGTAATCAAGAATTTCTTTCTCCTTCTGGGGAGAGAGATAATAAAATTTAATTAGCAATCTTGCACCGTAATAACCTAATTTACCAGAATTGATTACAGCGTTAAAAGACTTAATTATTCCGGCTTCCTGTAATTTATTGATTCTATAATTAACTGCATCCTTGCTCAGGCCGATCTTTTTGGCTATTTGCTGCATCGGCTGACGACTATTTGAGTCTAGTTCAGAGAGCAGCTTGTAGTCTTTGAGGTCTAATTTCATATTAATCCCTTCCGTTGAAGCACTTCTTGGATTGCTTTTAAGAAAGTTCTGGCGTTCTTCAGAGATTCTTCCGCCGGCTGTAAATTATTTTGAGATAGACGATGATATTGAAATATTCCTCTTTTATCTTTTTCTTCTTCGAATATTTCTAATAATTCCTTGGATTTAGCTTCGGCATCTTCATATATTAAGAACAATTCTTCAGCTAGCTCTTGATTAATTATAAAATGCTTAGCAAAAGAAATCACTGTTGCCGTATGCATTCTATCTACAATTTTTATTCCTTTCGTACCCAATAGTGCTTGGGCAGCATGAAAAATAGAATAATAAGAACAAACAATCACCCAATCAAAAAAAGTGGTCTCCTTGGTGTATCCCAAATCACTTTTTATCTTGAGATTAGTGGAAAGAGTTAATAATCCTTGAGCTAAGGATAAATCATTAGCTGCTTTCTGCCATTTTAGGTGGACAAGAACATTATAATTTTCTTTAACTGCTTTGACTCTAAATAATTCTCGATACTGTTCTTCAATCTGTTTGGCTTGGAGCATATTTTATCCTCTCAAAATTGTAAATTGAGTTATAAAAGGGGAAAGGGTTGTAAATTAGGAGCTTATTTCTGAGAAGGTGTTTTACCACAGTCTCTTCCGGAGAAGCAAGACCTTCCTGAAATTCCTCTATAGAAAATACTAAAATATGGACATTATCCAAATAGGGCAAACGAGATAAAATTTTATTCAACTCCCGCTTTTTCTCTTTTTGGGAAATCATAAATACATCCCAGTCTGAATCTTTAGAAGCTTTTCCAGAAACTCGACTACCAAATAATCCGATACAGCATAACGGATCAATCAGCAAGGCCTCTTTGGAGATTAGGTCTAAGGAAGAATTATTTAAGGTTTTAACTTCTTCCTGTTCTATAAACACTAGCAAACGAATTGTATCTAAATTTTTTAAATTTAAAGTTATCCGATTGCTTTGCCCTTCCTTCTTGAGCTTAAGCAGATTTTTCTTAACCAGAACTTTGATTTTATTGAAAGTATAAGAATAATTTAGTTTTAATTTTGTAGTAATTTGATTGATGGAATAACTGGCAGCATAATCTCTAGTAAAAAGGCTAACTATTTTCAAGTCTTGAGCAGTTATATCTTTTAGCATATGATATTGTATGTTACAACATATATTTAAGCTTTTTGGGTATTACTTAAGCGTATTTTAAGATAAAAAAGTACTTTAGTTTATAAATATTACCCTTTATTCTTACTTTTATAGAATAAGTTACTTATAGTAATGAGGTTGGTGTAAGAAGTAATTAGTGGTTTCTGGGATGTTTTTGGAAGGAAAAATAAATTATTACAGGTACATAAGGAAATTTTACGGAAAGATTAGAGGAAATGAAAAATGGAAGAATTCACAGTAAACAACCAAGAGTATATTGTACTTGTGGATTGGAAGAGGATTTGAAAACGAGATGGTAGTTAAAAATGAATTTGCTTGATTTTTTAAAACTTCGGTATGAACAAAAATACCAACTCAATGAGACAGAGCAAGGCCTAGAATCTGCGATTAACTCCGGAAGGCTACGTGTATCGGACATTGGAGAAGTAAATATACAAAGTACCTTTGAAACGATGGTCGGAGACTCTTCCTATCAAGTAGCATTGAATCACTTAAAAGGGCGTTATTCTTGCGCTGAATCCTTCTCTCGAGAAGAAGATATTAGACCCTTCACTCTCCGAGAAAATTGTTTAGCGCGAGTGATTGATTTTAATCGTTCAAGAAATTCCAGCGGGAAAAGAAGGTCTTTTAAGGAAAGAATCTCTCTTTGGGCTATCAATTTAGATTCCTGCGATGGGATTATATTTCAAGATAACAATGCATCGTTTAAAGTAATCATCAAAGACCCTTATCTGTTAAATATCCCGGATAGTACGAAAAAAATCAGAGAAGATTATGAAGCAATCGAGGGACCACAAAGTTATCAATTTAATTATAATCAGTTAATTCCCTGTGAAAAAGATGGCTCTAGGATTATGTATTCTCAGGATATGCTTAATAATCATCCCTTGTGGCTGACTCTTCTTAGGGAAGATAAGGATCTCTGGAAAGAATATCGGACAATTTCTCAGCACATCCTGAAAAAGAAAAGATTAAAGTGTGTTCATCCCTTTGCATTATTACCCAATACTTACTATACCCGCCTTTCGAATATCCTAGCATTTATCTATCAACCAAGGGGATTTACTGGAGGAAGAATACTGGAACATAAGACAATAAGATTAGGGCCACTTTTTTATGAAAATCGATACGGGGAAACGGTTGGAGAAGCAGCTTCATGCCTGATACCCTACACACTTGATAAAACTGAAGTTGATTATGAGAGTCCACTGATGGAATTTTTACTCCGAAAGCTCTTTAACATTTTCGCAGAAGCTTACGCTTTTGCAGGGAATCCTTTTTTAGAACCCCATTTTGATACGAGTGAGTATCCACATGAGAGAGTTCAAACTCGTAAATTTTTATACGTCAAATGTTTGGAGAAGAGATTAAAATAAAGCCAATTAATTTTTCAAAGATTTAGAAAACTTAACTACGGAATAAAAAAATGAACCTAACTGATTTACTTGAAAAAAACAAACAAGGATTATGGATACCCAAGCTTAGATTGGGAGATATTGTTGAAATAATAACAACCGAAGATGTTGCTGAGGATCCCGATACCGTAATAAAAGTTGCTTATTATGGGGGAATCCATTTTGAAAGCAAAGCAGAACCAGCTAATCAGGTTGTTCTTTATCGTCCACCCATAGATGAAGCGTTATTAACAAAATCTTATGAAAAAGGTGTAAGAATCTTTACAGCATTGAATAAAAGTGAATTTGAAAAAATTATTAACCAATACAATTTATACGTTAATTTAACTCCTTATTCAATGTTTTTACAAACTGATTATCGATTACCTGCTGGTAAAGACGGAATGTTAGATGAATCCGGAAAAAGATACTTTGGTAAAGAAAATGGTGATGAAGAAATCGCCCTCAATTTATGTGGTAAGAAAAAGGTGGACCTAAAGATTATTTCAACGAGAGATAAAAAATGAAAGAATATCCATCGGTTTACGTACCTGAACCATATAACAGAATCATTGGAAAAGCATTTGTTAATGAGATAACTATTGAAGATAAAGGATCAAAGGAAACTTATTATCTCAGAGTAAAAGTACCCATAAGAGAGAATGTAGAGTTTTCTGCGCTTAGTATACCTACCAATCCTAAAGCTTATCATCCCGAACGACTAGAATTATTTGTAGATGTGGGTCATTATGTTCAAACATTTAGACCTCGTCTTAGTCACCTGAAATCTTTCTTAACCGGAAGAGAGGAGAAATGTTATAGTAGAAAGAAATGGTTATGGTATAAAGAATCAATGGCCAATTTTCCGGGAAACGACGGTTTTTATCCTAAACTAGAAGTAATTGTACAATCTGCCTTAGATAAATACAACAATTCGATGCCCTGCGCACAATTATACCAACCTATTGAAAAAAGAATAAGTGAACTTTATGGAGAGAGTAGAAGATAAAAACGAAAAATAATTATTTCTTATTCCTTCCCCTTCTCTCGACCTGATTAAATCTGTCCAGAACTGCTCTGGCTCCGGGATTATTCTCGCAATAACCTTCCAAAGCTTTTTCAAATACGTCCGGATAAATATGATAATGCTTGCTTTCCAGAGCGCGATTCAATAAAAATAAATCTACTGCTTTATCTTCCACTTTCTCTGAGAAGAAAGACAAACCAAAATCGATGAAGATCAATTCTCCTTTTCTTACCATCAGATTAGAAGTAGTCAAATCTCCGTGAATGATATCATGAGAATGCAACTCTCCAATCTTTTGTCCCATTTCCCGGGCAAACTGTTGATAATGATCCCCTTCTTCTAGCACATCTCTTAATTTGCTTCCAGAAACAAAGTCCATCGTAATCTTCATCTCTTTATCAGAAATATCTAACAGGCGCGGAGCGGGAAAACTCATCTCTCCTAAACGTTGCAATACTTTCGCTTCTCTTCTTGTCCGGAACTGGCGCAAAGCATGATCTATCTGCGGAATCCGATACCCTTTAGAAAGGCGTTCCTTGATAATAGTTTCCGCATTACGATAAATTACTGCTTCTGCTCCTTGGGCTATTTTGTGCATAAAGCTTAGAATAAGGAGCGGATTTAAAAAACTAGCGTTTTAAGCGCTGTTCCAGATCATCCTGTTCCCGAAATAATCTCCCCGCCTGCTGCCCCAGCAGATTAAAAGAAACGAAAACTCCTACTCCTAAAAGGAAGTCTAAAACCAGAAAACCAGTGGCAAGCTCATAGTTATTTTTATGAAAGTGATCAATCATCGCTGAAGTAAAATAGTTTCCGAATACGCTTCCTCCAGCCACGGTAGAGAGTAACCCCAGATAATTCAAGTTAATAGATCTACTATTAGCTCCTTCACTTCGACGAAGTTCGATATATTCCTCTCCGCGGCGCTGTTGTTCTCTACGCAATCGTTCTGCTTGCCTCCTTCGCTCTGAATCAAAATCTCTTCGTAGTATCGTATCCACCCATTCGGGGGTAAGAACAGTAGAATCTAAACTTCCGGTGTCATATTGCTTTCTTTTATCCGGATCACTCAGCACCGCATAAGCTTCCGCTACTTCTTTAAATCTTTCTTCTGCTTCCTTGCTTTCGGGATTACGGTCGGGATGAAACTGTACCGCTAACTTTCGATAAGCTTTCTTTAACTCGTCTTTGTCGGCACTACGTTCAACTCCCAGAATCTGATAATAATCCCCCATTTTCGCAGGGAATAACCCAAAATATATAAACTCTTAGACCATTTTTGAGCTGATGAACAAAATCGAACTAATCCTTCCTGCCGGAAATTGGAACTGCTTAAAAGCAGCAGTAGAGAACGGCGCTGATGCCGTATACTTAGGGATAGATAAGTTCAATGCCAGAAGGAGAGCGGACAATTTTAAACTGGAAGAATTAAGAGAAGTTACCAAATACGCACATCAGAATGGAGTAAAGGTTTATGTTACTCTAAACATCCTGATCAAGAATTCAGAGATAGAAGAATTTTTTCAAACGGTTAAAGAGTTGTATCTAGCTCAAGTTGACGCTGTGATTATTCAAGAACTATCCTTTTTACCGATTATCAAGAAGAATTTTCCAAAAATGGAAGTGCACATTTCTACTCAAGCGGCCATTACTAACACTTACTTCTACGAACTGATCAAAGATGCCGATAAAGTGGTCTTGCCTAGAGAATATTCTAAGGAAGAGATTGAACATTTCATTAAGAGAACTAAACTCCCCACAGAAATATTTGTACAAGGAGCCTTATGCTTCAGCTATTCAGGAAAATGCCTGTTTTCCAGCTTCTTGGGTGGACGTTCAGGTAATAGAGGCTTATGTGCCCAGCCTTGTCGCCGTTTATACAATAGAAGTTACTTGCTGAGCATGAAAGACCTTTCTCTGGTTAAGAAAATTCCAGAAATAATCGAAATGGGGGTTTCTTCCCTCAAGATTGAAGGAAGATTGCGCAGCGAAAAATATGTAGCCGCAGCAGCTAAAACCTATCGCGCAGCTATTGATTCTTATTACGCTGGAAAATTTTTGATAAATAAAGAATATTTCAAAGAGATGGAACTGGCGTTTAATCGCGAATTCACTTGGGGGTATTATAGTAAGGATAAACAGATCATTTCTCCAGAAAGAGCTACGGGGAGAGGATTATTCCTTGGCACGATCGAAGCTGGAAATTTAATTCAGCTGCAAGAAGATGTTGCGATCGGAGACGGATTAGGTATCTGGCTGAAAGAGAAAGTTGATGGAGCAATCTTGAGAAAAATTGAAAAAGATAAGAAAGAAATTTTCGAAGCTAAAGCGGGAGATAAAGTAAAACTGTTTATCCGCGCTCCTACCGGAACCAGAATTTACAAAACTTCTTCCCTCAAGAAACCGAGCGAATTTATTTTTGAGAAGAATAAACCGATTAAGGAAGAGAAAAGAGAAGTGTCAAGATTAACTCTTCCGATTATTAAGAAAAAAGAAACAGGAAAAGAAGAATTGCTAGTAAAGGTATATTCCAAGAAAGATGGAGAAGAAGCCTTAAGAGCCGAACCAGAACATGTCTTTTATAATATTTTTGCTGAAGATTACGATTCTCACTTCGGAGCATTTGTTCCTCGGATCTTAAATAACGAAGAAGTGGAATCCGCAGTAAAGCTAGTGGATAAGTTCAAAGTAAAAGCGGTTTTAGTTGGGGACTTAGGATTTTATTTGAGATTGCAACAGAAAAAAGAAGAGTATAAGAATCTTAAAATCTATTTGGATTACTCCAACAATATCTTTAATGATTATGACCTAGAATTCTTACTCCCTACTATTCCAATCATTTCTCCCGAACTCTCCTTCCCAGAGATGAAAGATTTTCAGAACAAGAACTTTGCGGTAATGGTGCACGGAAGAATTATTCTGATGAACACTAAATATACTGCTCTTCCAAGTAATTTAAGAGACGAGAAGAATTATAATTTTCCCGTTCGGAAAGAACATACTTATTACCAAATATTGAACAGCGTGGAATTGGGATTGTTTGAAGAAGTGTTAAGGCTAAGAGAAGCGGGAATCAAAAGGTTCTTTTTAGATTTAAATACAGAAGTTTATCGCACTATCAAAACGTACCAGAAATTACTGCATAGAAAGAAGCCCGATATCGATAAAGAAGGCTTTACCAAAGGCCATTTTGAGAAGGGAGTGGATTAATCACCCTTTCTATCCAATCTTGCTACGATGCTGTCCGCTTTGGCCCGCACGATTTTTCTCAAGAGAGCATATAATTCGCTCCCTTTAGAATAATCCGCCGAAGCAACATACATTATTTTTCGATGGCGATAGAATTCTTGCGCCAGATTAAAGGCTGCTTCACTGCTTGGATCGTAGACGGCGATAGGAACACCTTTCTGGTTGCTTCCTTTTACTCTTTGATGGCGTAGATGAGCCCAACTAGGATGGTCGGACCGATTCGCTCCGCTGTCCCCCACATACAGCATATTATACCAAGGAACGACCCGGTCTTCATCCTTAACCCCATTATTTACTTCATTAATACGATTAAAATTACCATAACGATTAATAGAATTTAAGCCGTCTGTCTTCTTCTGGTGACCCACACAATCACCGAGATAAGTTATCACTCCGTCTTCTTCTAAAAAATCAGAAGCATAAACCCCATCTAAGCAATCAGGAGAATTTAAAACACTTCCCAAGATCATCTCTTTCAGACCAGTACTAATTATAAAGTGTCGGGCTTCTATCCCGTAGGAGGGATAAAGAGGATCTTCTCTGATTTCATCTTTAAGAAAAGGGAAATAGCTCGGAAGCCCAGAAAAAGGGGGTATAATTTCCCCGTATCTCTTTAAATCAGCGTTACTCAAAGGAGGAATTTTTCCTTGTTTAACATATTTAAGCATCAAGTTCATATAAGAATTTTCCGGAGCATGATATCTTCCTTCTCTTAAATCTCCTTCCCGCCAAGCTTTAGTTTCCGCCCAGAATTCTGAAGGATTAATCCCAAAAGAACGCAGCATGGGCTCTTGCATATTATCTGGAATAAGTGTCCCATCACAATCATAAACTATAGCGATGATGTTCTGTAGTGGAGCCATTACCGCGTTAGAGAACAACCTTTTTATAAAACTTTTGTTACTTTAAAGTAGGACAGGTGATTATATCTCCGCTAAAATCGATTCAATCTTCTTCTTCAAGATCGAAGCGGGAGAAAATCCGACAACACGATCCACTTCCTTCCCTTCTTTGAAAACAACCATACAGGGAATTCCAGCCACATTATTTTCTCCAGAAACTTCAGGATAGTCTTCAGTAGACAATTTAGCAAACTTCAATTTCTTAGATAATTCCTTGTCTTTACTCATTTCTTCAAATACCGGAGTAAGCATCCGACAGGGACCGCACCAAGAAGCCCAGAAATCTACGATTACGGGCGTTTTAGATTTGATAGTTTTAGCAAAAGTTTTATCCGTTAATTCTAATACCATTTTATTCACCTCAGCAATCACAACGTTGTTCAAATTTTACTTCTCTAACCTTACGCTTGTTTTTTAAACTTCCGGTAGTTTCTAAAGCACAGATTTCTTCACACTTTAAATCATTTATTAGTTCATTTTCATTTTTTATCATTTTTCATCACGTTGTTTTTAAAAAGTATGGGGTATATAAACGAGATGGAATACTGCCGGTACTGAAAGTAATCTTGCACAACCCGTAAGACTTATAAATCCGGAAGAATTAATTAAAAACATGCCTCTAAACTTCATCTGCCGGATAATCTCCTTAGAACAGATATTACACTGCTCCTTTGGCTTGAATAAAACGGAAATTCTAATTCTCAAGCATCTGCTTTACACTAAAGAAGAAGAAACCATTGAAGAAATCATGAAATCAGTCAAAAAAGATCGCACTACCATCCAAAGAAGTGTAAAAAGACTGCATGAAAAAGACTTAATCAAAAGAAGGCAGTTGAATTTAGATAAAGGTGGCTATGTCTTCATTTATTCTTCTAAACCCAAGCAGGAGATGAAAGATAAAGTCCGGAAGATCTTCCAGAACTTTGAAGATATGGTGGACGGGGAGATACAAAGGTGGTAGTTACTTTTTCTTACCAGAATTGATGAATTCAAGTAATCTTTCGGGATTGGTTCTATAAGGAGTATTTCCTTCAAAGAAACCATGAGAAGCAATCAGATGAGGAGTTAAACCGGTAACAACTAAGAATGCTTTTTTTGATAAATATGTATTCGCGCCTTCATCTCCAACTTCTTCCGCGTTAATCGGTGGTTTTCCTGAAGAATCCTTTTCAAAAATGTATGTGTGTGTACCACTATAAGTGGGATACCCGAACTTATCTTCATGACACCCCCAGGGACAATCTTGAAATCCACACGAACCAACAGCCATTACCATAAATCTATTTTTGTCGTATCGAGTTTCTGGGGGTTCTTTTCCAAAGGCAAATAATCTTTTCAATAGAGATGGTTTCTGATAAGTCAGGGGTTCCATTTCAAAAGCAGTTTTAGACCAAGCGGCCATTTGTTCATAATCCACCCCCATCCCCAACAAAGTATCATAATCGGATTTAATTCTTTCGAATAAACTTTCTTCTGGAGCAATAAACCCCGCACTGGAAGCTCCACACCAATCATTACCGCAAATCGTTGGACGTAATCTTTTTTCTAATTCATCAATAGGAATATTCCGGGTCAGATTGATAAGAACATCAAGTATTTGGGGCAACATGTAATAATCAGATAAAGGGGCATTTATTTAAAGATTACTATTACGGAGTAGATAAGTCATCAAGACAAACTTTATAAAACTCTGCTGATTCATTCCCCTCATGACCAAAA
>JBBSWE010000005.1:0-2689 GCA_038046445.1 Nanobdellota archaeon
TCCATTCTGGCAGAATTAACATCTATTTTCGAATTCATTTTATTCTGAATTAACCACAAATCGGAAGGAATAATCTTCTCAGAAGTTAAATCCTTAACTTTAAACCACTTCAACTTTCCATGCTCGCTTTCTTTAACCATCGTCTCCTTAACTTCCACTTTGACAAAGAATAAAATAAAACTATGCTTCACCATTCCCTCTCCTTCTACGCGTTCATGTAAAACAGAATTGATTGAAACAAACTTTCCATTCAACCCAGATTTCTCTTTAACCAACCTTAAAGCAGCATCAGCAAAAGATTCTTCCAACTTCATCTTCCCACCGATCATACTCCAATAATTCTTATAAGGACGTTTCTGACGTTGTATCAATAAAATCTTATCCTTATTCATCACTGCTACTAAAACTACTGGCAACGGACCTAATTCTGCTCCAATTACGTGCGAAAAGATAGGCAAATATCTCTCTCCCGCTGCAGTAAGAGAATAAAATTCTCCTTTCTTTTGCAACAGGCCTTCTTTTTGCATCTGGGTGAGGTGATAAGAGACCATATTAGAACGAATGTTCAATTTCTTTTCTATTTCATGGAATTTCAGTTTAGTTTGGTCTAAAAACTGCTTGAAAATTTGTTTCCGTTCTTTCTTAACTAAACTGCCGGAATATCTCATCTTACTCCATTTCATTCGAGGAATTACTTAAATATTTCCTTAGAAAAATAAAAGTCTATGACTTATCTAATCTTAATTAAATCAGTGGACAAAATGGGATATAATGTAGAACTTTCTCAGGATTTACAAAAAGAATTGCAAAGTAGAGAGCAAAACAGAACGGGGGAGTATATCTATTTTTTCCGTTATTATGAATTAGACCATCATCTTATCCTAACCGAGCAGCAGAATGGATCTGAAGATCGTGTTCATACAGAAATTAAAGGAATCGCTCATACTCCCGAAGAAGCTTTAGAACGATTAGAAAGAATGGCTCAAACCTATGCTTCTAAACTTCGTAATCGTATCCAAGATATAACCGATATTTTACCAGAAATTGAACGGAGGAAGAGATAGATGGAAAATACAAACGACAAAATTGAGAAAGTACATTATGTAGCTATCACAGGAATTATTAGAAAAGACAATAAGTTCTTAATCTGTAAACGCTCTCCGAACGAGAAAGCCTTTCCAAACAAGTGGTGCGTTCCCGGAGGCAAGATTGAACGAGGG
This sequence comes from Nanobdellota archaeon, assembly GCA_038046445.1. Classification (GTDB taxonomy): domain Archaea; phylum Nanobdellota; class Nanobdellia; order Woesearchaeales; family GW2011-AR9; genus JACRPH01. The sequence goes on from JBBSWE010000005.1 coordinate 1,221, forward strand.
AACTTCATAAATACACCGAAAGACACCCAAGATCATTGGTTAGATATTTTTGAAAAAGTACTGCGAAAGGAAATCAAAGAAGAGACTAATTTGGAAATCAAGAATATCGGCTACGTCTCCAGTCTTGTTTTTATCCGTCCTAACGGTTTTTCTACTATTATCGTCAGCCTTTATGCCGATTATGCTACTGGAGAAGTGCAGTTGCAGGATGAAGAATTAAGCGATTATGCTTGGGTCACGCTGGAAGAAGCGAAAGAATATGATCTGATTGAGAATATTTATGAGCAACTACTAAAAGTAGAAGAAACGTACAATAAAGAAAAATATAAAAAATAAAAAGAACTTATTTCTTCTTATGGCGCATAATAATCGCGGTTACGGCAGCACCAATGGCTACACCCACACCGGCAGCAATCAAGGCCGCCTTCTCGGGATTCTTCTTCATCGCATTATGAACTTTTACTTGCGCTTCCTTTAACTTTACCTTTACGTTCTGTAAGTGGCCTTTAAAACCAACTTTCTTAACAATTTTTTTTGCAACCATTTTAATTTACCTCTTTTTATTGACTCTTTGCTAACCATTTAAAGATTAGAGCAATAAGCATAAATCCTGCTCCGGAAATCAGGAAACCCCAGGCATAATTAAGGTGAAGATAATAATTCAGGAAGAAAACGATAGAAATGAAAACAAAAATCATTCCCAGCAGAAAGAAAAGAAAGGCAGTTACGTTTCGAAATATCTTCTTTTCTATTCTTTGAATTTTATCCTTGATATTTTCCTTAATGTTTCCCACTAAATTACTCAGCAAAGTATCTTTTAAATTTTTAAGGAAAGAAGAAAAGAACGGTTCACTACTTTCTGCAGGTGGAGCATTATTTTTTCTTTGTACCATTATAACCTCTTTTTAAAGATTAGTATCTTTAAGTAATATATAAAGTTTTGCTTGAGGTTAAGAATAAAATAAGATAAAAAAAAGAATTAAACCTAACTAAACCTTATACACCAGATCCTTCTCTTTCACCGGACGAGCTACTTTCATCCCGATAATCTGCTTCTTCTTAGCTACTTTGACCTGCTCGTGTTCAATCTGCATCGACAACACTTTCTGTTTGAAGCTCTGCTCATGTCCCACAAGTTCAATCGTATCCCCTACCTTGATTTCATTCATAACTTCTATTACTGCTACGCTGATGTGATCATAAAAGTGAGTCACTACACCCACTAGATTTTTCCTGGGAACAACTGGTTTAACTGCAGCTAGCTTTATCACTGGTTTTTTAGCTAGAACCTTCTTGACTATTGGTTTTCTAACCACTACTTTCTTTACAATGGACTTTTTCACTACCTTTTTAACTGCTTTAACCGCTTTTTTAGGGGTAGACTTCTTTATCACTTTCTTTTTTACAACTTTTTTGGCCATCTTCATCACCGCTTTATTTGAATCAAATTAACTTAAACTATTATCCCT
>JBBSWE010000006.1:0-12951 GCA_038046445.1 Nanobdellota archaeon
AGCATTGGCTGAAATACTCAATAAACTGGTATTTGTCAAAAACGCAAAAGTTTAGTTTCTATAACCTTTAAATACTTCTGCTAAATACTTCTTTTCATGGACAAAGAGGGATTTTTAGGCTATGCTAAGAGTAAGGATTATACTAAACCGGATCTTTCTAACTTTGAGAAGGCTATTGATTACACCCAAACTAAACTCTTTCAACAGAAACGTCTTTCTGGCAGCAGCGTCTTCGAACACAATTTGAGAGTAGGATTCATTCTGCTAGAGAACGGCTCTGCTCCGGAAGTAGTTTTAGCAGGATTATTGCATGGTTTACTTACTGCAGAAGAAGAGAAGTATATCAAACAGCAGTTTGGTCTAGAAGTATGGTCCTTAATTTATGGATTGAAAGAAATTGAAGATATTAAAGCCAAAAAGATGGGAGCAGAAGTGTTGAAGAAAGTTCTTCTGACCACTTTTGAAGACGTCCGGGTAATCTTAATCAAGCTAGCCAATAAACTGGACAATCTGCGTACCATTGAATTCTTGCCGAAAGAAGAGCAGCAACGTATCGCTCAGGAAGCGTTAGATATCTATGCTCCTCTGGCTTATCGTTTGGGAGTAGAAAAGTTAAGAGTAGGATTGGAAGATTTATCTTTTCAGATCCTTAATCCTAAAAAATATCGAGAGATTGATCATTATTTGAAAGAATCTAGCGAACAGCGCGAAAAGGATATCACTGAAGCTATTGCTTTGCTGAAAAGAGTGGTGGGAAATAAGATTAATCTGCTCAAGATCAAAGGGCGTTCTAAACATATTTACAGCATCTATAAGAAAATGACTCTGCGTGGAGTTCCTCTTAATGAGCAGTTTGATCTGTACGGGATTCGGGTCATTGTGCCGGAAATAAAAGATTGTTACACCCTGTTAGGATTATTACATGAGAATTTTGAACCGGCGGAAGGAAGGTTAAAGGATTATATCGCCAATCCCAAACCGAACCTTTACCGTTCTATTCATACTTGCGTTAAGTTACCGAATAGTAAAATGTTAGAAATACAAATCCGCACTTCAGAAATGAACGAATTCGCTGAAGAAGGAGTAGCGGCACACTGGCGTTATAAAGGATTAAAATCAGAAGAATCTTTTGAAAAGAAAGTCTCTTGGTTAAAAGGAATCTTAGATTTACATAAGAACATTGATGATAAAGAGTTTTTAGAGGCAGCTAAAGTGGATGTGTTTGGAGATAATATTTATTGTTATACTCCTAAGGGAGATGTGAAAGAGCTTCCTTTCGGATCTACTATACTAGATTTTGCTTATGCCGTGCATGAAGAAGTAGGCAATCATGCTGTGGGAGGAAGGATTAACGGAAAGTTCGTTCCTTTGCGGGCAGTAGTTTCTAAAGGAGATGTAGTAGAAGTGGTTACGAATAAGAATCAAAGGCCTCATCGTAGTTGGTTGAAGATAGTCAGATCTACTAGTTCGAGACAGAAAATCAGGAAATTCTTGCGTGAAGTGGAAAAACTTCCCGATATGCATTATCGTTTGCCGAAACAAGTTACTGGTGAAGAACAAAGTCCCATGGTAGAAGCTAAAGAGTACCATACCGCGCTATGCCAGCTGGCTAAATGCTGTTCTCCTTCGCCCGGAGAAGAAATAGTAGGAATATTTACTAAAAGAAGAGTTATTTCCGTGCATAAGCCGGAATGCCGGGCCGCTCTCAAAGAACAGGAGCGTTGGATCAAGGTGGGCTGGAAGAATTCTTTTGCCCAGAAGATTAGGTTTTATGTTATAGCCCACGAAAGGAGCGGTTTATTAGCAGATTTATTGCATACTATCGCCACCGCTCGTTTTGAAGTAAAAGAAGCTAAGGCAAAGTTGTTAAGTATGGGAGAGATGGAATGCTCTTTTTTAGTTGTTCCCAAGGATTTAGAAAATTTGCAAGAGTTAGTTAAGAGAGTAAAGAAAGTTCGCGGATGGAAGAAAATTTATTTTGAGTAAACTTTTTAGTTGAGACATTTTGATTATATTTTTATAAAATTATTTTAAAAAATATTTTTTTGTTTCCATCTTCTTTGCACTTTGCTCAAAGGTTTTTAGAATCAAGAAAAATATTTTTTGTTTCTTCTCGTGTATTACAATACTGAAAAAGTTAGTTTAAAATAGATTGAAGACCTTCTAGCATTAGATATATCTAATATACCAACGAGGTGAGACATTATGGCTAAAAAGAAAGCTGCTGCAAAGAAAAAGAAGAGATAATACCTCTTACTAAATCTTTTTCAGCGCGCGCGATTTGTTTTTTATTTTTATTTTGGTATTACTAAACTTTGTGTAATCCTTTCCACCATCCCTTTATAATCCAACCCATACTGCTTGGCGGCAGCAGTAAATCCGGCATCAGGAGCGATTCCGGGATTAGTATTCACTTCTAGAATCCAAGGCTGACCTTGTTCGTCTACTCTGAAATCTACTCGCGCATAACCGTTTAATTCAAATACTTTCCAGCAACTTAGAGAGAGATCGGAAAGTTTCCTAACCAAAGCTTCATCTGCTTTCGGAATCTCAAAAGTTCTTTGGGTATTCTTGTATTCGGGACTATCTTCTTTCCATTTGGCCGTATAACCAATAACTCTGGGCTTGCCTTCAGGATAATTATGAAAGATCATTTCTGCCGGAGGTAAAACTTCAGGTACATCATCCTTCGCGAATACGGAAATATTGAACTCTCTTCCCGGAATATATGCTTCGACAAACAAACCGCCAGCCATATTTTTTCTTTTTTCTACTTCTGGACGTAATCTTTCTCTTTCAAAAACAACTGAATCTTCATCTAAACCCACGGAAGCATGCTCCCATATTGACTTGATTATGTACGGAGGAGCAAAAATAGGTTCTCCGGTGAGAACTTCTTCCAAAGTCATCCACGGAGCAGTAGGAAGACCTTCTTTCTGTAATATTCTTTTACTATCTAATTTTCCGCAAGTAACATCAGTAGCTTGGCGGGAATTTCCAGTGTAAGGAATCTTTAAGTGGTCCAATAAAGAAGGAGCAAGAGCACTTGATTGTACTTTTCCTTCCACACTTTCTACCAAATTGAACACAAACTTAACTCCTGTTAACAAAGGAGCCATTCTTCTTACATTCGGCTCGAAAGGAAGTTTAATTGGATCATATCCTAGCTCTGAAAGGGCTTGACTTACTGCTTCCGCTTCTACCAAATTATCTTTTTCGTCTTCCGGTGCATCCGCGGGAACGAGATTGTGTAATACTACTACTTTTTCCATAGAAAAGTTTAGACTGAAGCTTTTTTATAAGATTTATGGTAAAATGTTCAAAAATAAAAAAGAAATGAAAAACTTAAGCCTTAAACATCAATTTAATCAAATCAATCATCCTGCACAAACCTTTTGACTCACTTCGTTCGCAAAACACAAAATGAAGCAACGACTTCATTTGTGCGCAGATGAACCTTTCACGTTCATCTTGCGTGTTTGATCGAAAATTGGCGGTATGCGCACATTTCATTCGCTTAGCCGCCTTTGAACATAAGTTTGATGAGATCAATCATCCTGCAGCTGTAACCCCATTCGTTATCATACCAACCTACCACTTGGATTAAACGACCATTGACTTTAGTAAATTCGCTGTCGAAGATGCAGGAATGGGGATTTCCAATAATGTCAGAACTGACTAAAGGCAATTCGCTGTATTCCAGGATTCCTTTCATTGCTCCTTGAGAAATGCGTTTGAACACTTGATTGATTTCTTTGACACTAGTAAGCTTATGTACTGTGGCCGCTACGACTGTAATCGAACCATCTACTACTGGTACTCTCAAAGCCATTCCATCCAGATGTCCAGCAAGTCCAGGAATAGTCTTAGGCACAGCCGAAGCCGCTCCACTTCCGTGCGGAATGATGTTCAAAGCGGCGGCACGAGCATTTCTTAAATTTTTATCCGGAGCATCATGCAATTTCTGGGTAGCAGTATAGGCGTGAGTAGTAGTAAAGAAAACATGCTCGATCTTGAAATGGTCGTTTAATACTTTAACCATAGGGGCAGTACAATTAGAAGTGCAAGAAGCGTTCGAAACGATAAAGTCTTTCTTAGGGTTATAATCCTTATCATTTACTCCTTTGATGATGGTTTTAATATCTTTATCTTTAGCATCAGCGCTAATCAAAACTCTTTTTGCTCCGGCTTGTAAGTGTTTACCAGCAGTGTCTTTAGTTAAGAAAAATCCAGTACTTTCTACTACTACCTCTACATTTAGTTTCTTCCAGGGAAGCTTTTCCGGCTCCTTTTCGGCAAAGACCGGAATTTTCTTCTTTCCCACTACAATAGCTTCTTTAGTGAAAGTTACTTCTTCCGGAAATATTCCATGCACAGAATCATATTTTAACAAATGAGCGAGGGTTTTAGTATCCGTAAGATCATTAATCCCCACAAAATTGATGTTTTTATCTTGATATCCGGCCCGGAAGACCATCCTGCCGATGCGGCCGAAGCCGTTAATTGCTACGTTAATTGGCATGTTATGCACCTCTTTTTTATGATCTATGCTTAATAATGGTAAATACTTATTTATTTTTCTTTAAGATAGTCTGGATTTGTTCTTTAAGCGAGTTAAGCTCGTTTTGAATAATATCCCAGATTCTTTTGTAGTTAAGACTGAAATAGTGATGAGCAACGACGTTTCTAAAATCTTTTATGTCTCTCCAAGGTATTTCAGGATACTTTTCTTTGAATTCTTCTGGAAGCTGTGAGACTGCTTCTCCGATAATTTCCAAGTTCCTGAGAGTAGCATCTGCTTGAAGGGTTCCTTCTGCGAAGTCTTTTATATTTAACTCAGCGGTATAACTCTTTATTCTTCTTATAGCTTCAAGAATGTCGTTCAGATAAGCATCAGATTCTCGCTTCAATTTTCTTCCCTCCCAGAAGAGACTCTTTCAATCCCTCTCTGATGAGATGCTCTTCACCCAAGTCTATCTCTTTATGGAAAAGGTCTTCCAGAAAATGAAGCAAGTGGACATAATCTTTGAAAAGTCCTCTTCCTTTTCCAAATTCTACCAATAGGTCTATATCGCTCTTGGAAGTAGCTTCGTTTCTGGCGTAAGAGCCGAATAAAGCCAGCTTTTTCACTCCGAAACTTCTGATTTTATCCTTATTCTGTTCAATTTTGCGGATTATCTCTTCTTTAGTCAGCATAGCTTAGAGCTTAATTCCTGATTTTATAAACATTTCTTGAGAAAGTATGTGCATAGCACCCTCCGGTCGAAATCCGCTCGATTGCATCTTCGAGAGCAACAGAGGGATGGCTCCTACGAAGATGTCGCTCCAGCAATATTTATAGCGAGGATTTCGAAGGTGCTATGCATATACTTGAAAAAAGGGAGTTGGGAAGGACAAAATTCTAAAAATGATTAATTCTTAACTGAAGGGAAATTCTTTTCCACGAAAGATAGCAGTCCTCGATCTCCATATTTTCTTAAATTTTCTTTAGCACCGTAAATATATCCTGCATCAATTTTCCAATCTTCTACCATCGAAAACTGGATGGCGTAACCTAATTCTTCCAATCCTTTTTCTTTATACAAGTGGAGGGGAACTTCTCCGAGCATCTCGGCGATATCTATAGCGGTAGTCAAATCGTGACTGGGATTTAATAGAAGATTAGTTATGCCCAAGGCCCATTCTTCCCGCGGCACCTTTTTCTTTAAAGCAGGAGTTTCCATAACCTGATATAAAGCAGAATATCCTAATCCGGTGGGTATTCCGTGAATCAAAGCGTAGCGAGTTATTTTGACCGAATCTTCCGGGGCGATTTTTCTTTCTTCTAAATGTAAAGCCTGTTCTAAGATTTCAAGAGGATGTGCGGAATATACTTCTCTTATTCTTGCTCCTTCGCTCTTGGCAGCATATCTTCTTATCTCCTTATCAATTCCCTCTATCCCTTTTTGTTCGTATATTTTCAAGATTCTTTTAGCTGTTCCTTCCTGTGCGAAAAAAAGTTCTCTAAATCCCGGCAAGCGCGGAGGTTCTGAATCTTCTTCTTCCGGTTCCGGTGAAGGATTTGGTTCAGGAAGCTCATCCGCTCTTTTTCTTAAGGCAGGGTATTGCATTAAAAGAGAAGATTTCTGTTCTAACCCTTGCTCTATTCCTACTTTAGCTAAATTCAGCAGGCCTTCTTCGTCCTTGATTTTTTCAAAACAGCTCTTTCCCAAAAGATATAAGGTACAATGATAATAACTTTCAGCGCTATTTTTCAGAGTTGCTTCCGCTTTTATTCCCTTAACTTTGGTGCTAAGATCTTGGGCGATACTGGCCAATACTTCTACCGGAGCTTCTTTTAAAGTGTTAAATAAATCTTTCTGCACAGATAAAGAAAGGTTTCCTTTTTTGGCTCTGGAATTTAATTCCGCTAAGAGTGTAGTATAAGCTTGCTCAAAAGGGAAAGGTTGTTCCAATACTGAATGAAGAAACCGGCTGTAATTAAAGTGTTCGGGAATTAGATATTCTTTCGCTGCTACAGCTATCGCCGCATTAACTCTTTCTTTTTCCTCTTCTGCAGCTTTTCTATGGGCCAAATTTAAGAAGGACACTCTGATCCCTGGGCATCTGTTTTTATTAGCAATCTCTGCTAATCTCAAATATTCATTAGTGTTATAGGGGAACTGGAAAATAAAGGCTTCTGAGATTCTTTGGTTATCTTTTTGCTGGTGCATATGTTCAATCTCCGTTTCTACTGCTTTTAATAAAGAGCCAGTTTTTCTTTTCGGAATTTTTGGATTTTCTCCTCTTTCCTTATACCATCCTATCACTTGAGTAAAGCGCCAAGGATTTTGTGTTCCAAATAAGAAGCGTGATGCCACTTCTTTTGGATTGACTTCTTTTCCGGCGAGCTGATATAATTCTAATACCCGCGAGAAATCAGTCCAACTAAAACCATTGAAATCTTTATCAAAATAACTTTCGGCCATCTCTTCCAAAGCAGCCTTATCTCCTACTCCGTCATAGACTATTTTTCTAATCTCCGGATCAGATTCTTCTACTTTCTGAATTAAATCATCTTTCAACCTTTCTTTTCTTCCGTCCTTAGCCAGCAGAGCATAAAGAGAAACTGCCCGAGCCGCTTTGTTTTCTGCGCGCCCATAATTCAAGTGAGGAAGAAGTATTTCTATGGCTTCAACCAAAAGATCCTGCTGCGTATCTACTGCAAACATAGATAAGTCCGGAGAGGGCAAGGCGGTAATGGCTTTGGCGATACCTTCCAAATCCTCTGAACCATAGGAGCTTAATTCTGCCAAGGAAATCATCCCTTCTCAAAAAGGACTTTTATTTATAAATATTTAGCTACATCACCACTATAAGTTAGAAACACCAACTCACCCCAACTTATATAAAGTAAAAGCTTGTTTTTAGTGTTATGCACAACTTAGAACACATTCCCACCTCTGAGGAAATAGAATGGAAACCAGCGATGGTAGAGCGGTATAGTAAGCTTACCAATTTTGAAGTGTTCAAAAAGTATTCTCTTTCTTTCCTAAGAAGAAGTATTCGTATCAATACCTTGATGGGAAGTGTGGAAGAAATTAAGAAAGATATCGAAGCTAAAGGCTGGAAACTGGATTCAATACCCTGGTGTAAAGAAGGATTTTGGATTTCTCACGGAGAGAGAAGAGACGTAGGTAATTTATTAGAACATCATCTCGGCAAAGTTTACGTCCAAGAAGCGGCTTCGATGATTCCTCCGCTCGTACTTAATCCGCAGCCTGGAGATATTGTGTTAGATATGTGTGCTGCTCCCGGAAGTAAGACCACGCAGATGGGAGCGATGATGGAAAATAAAGGTTTGATTATCGCTAACGATAATAAAGGGATTAGAATGCAGTCTTTAGGTATCAACGTACAAAGAGCAGGATTGACTAATGTCTTAATCTCCTTGATGACTGGAAAAAGATTTTATCAATTCCAATTCGATAAGATTTTGTTGGATGCTCCTTGTAGCGGAACGGGAACGATTCGTAAAAGTTTGAAGACCATCCATATTTGGAATCCCTTAACGATTACTAAGATTTCTCGCGATCAGAAAGAATTGATTAAACGAGCTTTCGAGAATCTTCGGGAAGGAGGAGAAATGGTTTATTCCACTTGTTCTTTAGAACCGGAAGAGGATGAAGGAGTAGTTGATTATTTATTGAAGACTTTCTCTAACGCAGATATTGAGAAAGTAAAGTTGCCCGGATTGAAGTTAGCTAAACCGATAATGGAATTTGATGGTCAGAAATATGATGAGAGAGTAAAGCATTGCTTGCGCATCTGGCCGCAAGATAATGATACTGAAGGTTTTTTCGTTGCCAAAATTAAGAAGAAATAATAAACCGTCGAAATTCCTGTTAGTTTCGCCGACCTACGAGCGAGGACTAAAATTATCGTTAATCAAATTTCTGAGCGGAGTGGGGAGGACGAGGCATCAGCCGAAGAGTTTTTGAGTTGCTGTACTTCTAGGCGCTGTCGGAGTTTTCCAGAGTAATGTTAGTCGTGGGGGGTGGGCGTTATTCCAATTGTTCTTTCAGTCGTTTAATGATGTTCTTAAATTCCAATTCGTTACGTTCGAGATAATTTTTCTTGATGTTTAATCCTCTGTAATTTATTTCATTTCTTACTTTTCGTAATTCATCTATTTTCTGAATTTCAAAGTCAAAATCTTTTATCTTTTCTTTGAGGTACGCAATGAGACACAGATGGTTTGTACAATTATAACCATTTTTGTAAATGTGAGCAAAAAGAAGCTCTTTAATGATGTCGTAATAGGCTTCTACTTTCAGAACAACAAACTCATCAGCTACTTTCTTATCCCAGAATTTTAGCCGAAGATTAGCCATCATCAGCATTTGATTTGAACGTTCTTCATCTGGAACTGATTGAGTAATAATCCCCTCGTCAACACATTCTTTCCAACTCATTTCATTTGCCATAGTTAGCCTCCATTGATTTTTATGAAGCCGTACAAAATAACCCCATTAATGATACTGTTTCGCAATTCTTTAGAGAGAGTGTTAATATTTTGCTCAAATAAGAGGTTAATTTTATGATTTAATTTTTTCTCGTATTTTGTGAGGTCTAATTTGGTCTCATTTGCTTCTACAAAAATGTCAATATCACTCTTTTCTGTGAATGTTGCTTTTGATCCGCTTCCAAAAAACACAATAGATGACGGTAAAGCTTCTTTTTGGATGTAGTCAATAAGTCCGGATTCTGCTATTCTGAAAATAAGCCAGTTTTTTTTATAAAATTTGTACTTTTGACTTTCGGTATTGGCAAAATAAGTCGGGTAAAGAGTGGCTTCTTTCTTTTTGATGAGGCTTAATTTCTGTAAATCGTTAATATGGTTGAGGATAGTTGCGTGGCTAAGCTTTAGTTCTCTAGCAAGACCACGTACAGAGAAGTCTTTGGTAGGAAATTCTATAAAGAGTTCCAGTATCCGATAGGTGTTGCTTTTGAATAATTCGTCCATTTTACCACTTGGTTAAATATTTGACCAGATGGTTAGAAAAATGACCAACAGGTATAAATAACTTTCGGTTTAATATGTTTTCACTGCAAAGAGACGAAAGCTTTAAATAGTAGTGCCACCCCCAGAGAAATATGTTAAAACGATTACTTGCTGCGGGTTTAATTGGTGCATTAGCTCTCGGAACAGTTGGCTGTAAAAAAGAAAGCCCCAATCTTGAAGCTGTGGTTGAACAGATCGCTCCATTTGAAAGAACTATTAACGGACATCAGTATAATTTCGAAGGGAACAAGATTACAGAAGCCACATCTGATGAAGATAATCAAGCAACATATGGCATCATTTCAGATGCTCATGGCGAGGCAGGAAAAGCAAAATTCTTTGCTGAAGAATTCAAAAAGCGTGGTGTTGATGGAATTATTCTCACTGGCGACTTACCAAGTAATGAAGGACTACGATACGGCCGGACAGATTCTAAAGCTGATAGATCTGAAATAAGAGAAGTACTTGAAGCCGTTGCCCAAACAGGATTACCTATTCTTGTTATTCCTGGTAACCACGAACAAAAACCAGACTACACACAAGCACTTGCAGAAGTAACAGCTAAATATGATAACGTTATTGATATGACAAAGTTCAGAGTTTTTAATGGTGATGATGTTGATTTTGTGAGCCTACCTGGCTATCAAACGTTTAAGATTCCTGGAAGACAGTTTATTCCTGATAATGGATACTGGGCAAAACCAGAATTAATCCAATCAACAGGTAAATTACGAAGTAGTTTGGATGATGCTGTTGTTTTAATTACTCATGGTTGTGGTAAAACCGCAAGTCCTGGTCCGGCTACCGTTTATAATGGCAGGGATGTGGGTGATGAAACTACTACTCAAATGATGAGAGAAAACAATATCCCATTTGCAGTTTGTGGGCATATCCATGAAGCTGGAGGATTAGCAGCAAATTACAATGGAAAACCTGTGAAGCAGGGTGAGTGGGCAAAACAATTTAGTGCTAATTTTGGTGGTCTTGAAGATTGGAAGCATCTTGATGGAAAAATGCACAGCGGAATGGCAGGGGTTCTCACAGTAAAAGGAGATCAAGCAAAGTTTGAAATATTGTATTTGCAATAAGTTCGTTAACGCCCGCCCCCCAATAGATTTCTGGAAAATTTTGTTTAGTCTACGTTAAGTAAAGTTCATAATTTCATTACGTTTTTCTCTCGACTAAACGAAGACAGCGTCATCAAAGAAGTGCAGTTTACTTTTAGCGATAAAAGCAACTCAAAAATTGAAACTAACTCTTATTTTATCCTCTCCATCACTTCCTTCACATCCCCTTCTCTTTCAAAATCCATTTCATCTCTATTGATAATCACCAATCTCTCTCCAAACTTCTTCTTGGTAAAGATTCGTTCATATTCTTTAGCCAGAAAGAGATTAATGTCAATAGTTTCTTCGTTCTCAATTTCTCTACCACGCGTATGCATCAATTCCCGCAGCTTCTCTTCAGAAATCTTTAGCAGAATAATCTTATCCGGCAGAGGAAGCAATTTTTCATCCTCTTCCAACACCTTGGCTGCTTCTTTCCTTTCTTCATCATCCTCAATCAAGTCTAAATAACATTCGCTGGATTTCCAGAAAGTGTCTAGTAAGATCGTTTTTCCCAGATGAGAAAGTCGTTGTGCTTCCAGCATCTCTTTCAGCAATTTTCCTCGGAACCATAAGAATACTTCCAAATCACATTCATTCTCTTCCAACTTGTTTCTGATTTCGGGAGGGAAGTCGGGCGGCTCTCCTTCCATAAAGGCAATAGCATGATATTGCTCCGCTAGTTTATGTACTAAGAAAGATTTTCCGCTACCGGGAGCACCAATAACTGCAATGATTTTTCCTTGCATTTAGCTTAAGAAAACCTTTTAATCTTTAAATTTTGTTATAGAATCAGGCAATTTATCCCATCCAGCCATAGGTGCAACAACACTCCTAAACAGAAATAGCGAATATATCTGTTCCGAAACAACAGGCCGATAACCCATAACGGAAAGGTATACCAGCTATGCAGAGGATGAAAATTAATGGCGCAACGTTTGGAGTCATAAATTGGTTGAGCCAAAAGATGATCAATATCTATTAAATTGGAACTGACCACCGCCAAAGAAACATAAGTTAAAGTGCGATAATCTCTTTGTAATTCTTTGTCCAGTAAAAAAATCAATCCCAGAAGAAGAGCGTCAGCTAAAAGATGAAAAGGCAATAAGGGCATCCTATCTCTCTCTAATCGTCCCATCCACTAAATTTATAATCTTAGAAGGCCTTCCATCTTTCTCTCCTTCATATACCGCGAAATCGGCATTTACTTCAATCATGGGATCGAGATTTTCCAAGCGGGTCATAAAGGGTTTTCCAGTAAGATTGGCGCTGGTAGTAATTATAGGAGTATCTAATTCCTCTAAAGCTTGATGGAACCAATGGTTGGGTAAACGTACTCCAATGGTTTCTTTTCCTAGATTAACGCTGGGAGCTACTGCTTTCTTGTTCTTCAATTTCAGAACTAAAGTATAAGGACCGGGAAGTTTATTTAACCATTCTTCTGCTTTCTTATCTACCACACAATTTTGCTTGATCCATTCTAAAGAAGGGGCCCAGACCGAAAAAGGAGTACTGTTTCCTTTAATCCGGCGCAATTGACTCACATTCTTTTCATCTAAAGCGCTGCAGCCCATCCCGTAAATAGTGTCAGAAGGGTGAATAAAGATAGTTCCCTTCTTAATCTTCTGCGCCATTTCCTCAAAACGCAGCTGCAATTCCGATTTAGTCAATACTTCCATAGATAAAAGAAGAAAGTAGGGGGTTTATAATCTTAACGCATATACCTTATTATATTTACTTTAAAATGTTAAGTGAGGTATTTTCACAATAAAAAAGAAAATAAAATTTTTAACAAACTTGAGACCGATCCAAATAATATTCATCAATTAAAGTCTGTCTTATTCCGGTCAGATCCAAATAATATTGGTCATACGGAGTGCTTCCGTATTTTCTTAACAGATTATTTATTCGTTGTTGGAATTTCATCTTATCCATCCCCCGCTGAGCTGGAAATCAAAAGTACTTTCCTTTTGCAAGGTTCTGATGGTCAGCTCTTGGACCTGCTTCTGAAACAAATGGCGGATGGTTTCGGTGGTCAGATCAACCATGGGGGCACCTCCTCTTTTTTATAAAATCTAGGGGTGAAGCTTCTTTATATAGTCTAGCCGGAGTTGACCAGTGGTCCAGTGGCTTTTGGATTTTAGGGTTTTAAAGGCTGGTAAGCGAGAAATTTAAGGAATTAAGGGTTGTCCAGTGGCTTGTCCAGTGGGGGTCAAATAATATCTTTATTTTGAGCTAAGGTTATCAGGATACTGTTATCTTAACGAATGATGTTTCTTCTCCGCTCTCTTCTTAATCAGA
>JBBSWE010000007.1:0-1394 GCA_038046445.1 Nanobdellota archaeon
AATTTCTGGAATTTAAAAGAGTGGCTAAAGAATATTTGACTAAGCCCAGCGAAAAATTCTTTCAAAAGGAAGTGATTATTAAAGAGCATTTGGAGAAAGAAGCGCAAAAGAATAAATTAAAATTGGTCTTTTTAGAAATTCAACCCTTGCTGGGAAAAGAGGACGTAGTGGGAGCACAATTAGTCAAAGCCTTTGAGTTTATGAAGAAAGAGTTATCTAGATTTTGGGTTAAAAAAAGCGGATGGGAATGGGACAAGAAACAGAAAGCCGTATTTTATTTTATGCTAGAGAAGGATAGATTGCCTGATTTTGAAGTTAGAAGTGGACCTCCTCTATCATTGAAAGAGCATGTGATTCATTTCAAGAAAGAGCATAAGAATACTTTTGAAGAGAAAGGTAAAGTTTATGCTAAGATTAAAGTGGAACATCCGCTGCTGAAAGATTTCTTAATTTATTTAGTTAAAGAAAAATTTTTAACGAAAAAAGTGAAAAGTATCGTAAAACATACTTCCTCTCCTTGAATAAGACCAAGAAAATTATTAAAATTACTTCTTTTTCTCTTTCAATCCTAAAATACAAACGATAGACACTAACAGATACATGACAAAACCATACACGCAAGCCGGTAATCCTAAAACACTAGAACATCCTCCAGAAACAGGACAACTCCCTTGAAACAATTCTCCGTAAGAAAGATATCCGGAAAAGGCCATTCCACCCAGAGAAATAAGTAGAACCAGAGTCAAAGCAGTTTTAGGCGTCATAAGAGAAAGTAATTTTAATAAATATTTAAATTTAATGGTTGCCTAGATTAAAAGAACTTCCCCAATCCCGTCTGGGCTGCTTCTCCAGTCAAGTCCGCTTCAGAATAACCTAGCACTAAGAAAATATTAGCTACTGCTGGCAGCAATTGGTTGTTCAAATAATATTCTGCATCATAATCTTTGGCTTCGGTAGGAATCTTAGCTCTATCCCGTACCAAACCGCTCCCTCGGCAGATAATATACTCTACCACCAATCCCGGACCTACTCTTTCTCCTTTCTCCACCAATTTCCAGCCTACGGCTACATGCGGAGCAATAGAAGAATATTGGTTCAATTCTTTAGTAATTTGAGTCTTAATCACCAAACGATCTAAAGGAGTCTTGCCGCTTTTCAATTCTTGAATCTTTTCTTGCACATACTTTAAAGCTTCCTTAACTTGATCTTCCAAGATTAAACGTAAAGCTTGTTCCTGCACTTCTTTAGACAAGAGAGAAGCGTTGCTTCTGACCATCTCAAATCCGGTAATTTTTAATTTTCCTTCTTTAGAAATCAAAGCATAACGTTTCTTTGCTCCTTTTTCTACACCCTTTTCTTGTCCTTTAGCTGCTACAAAAATTCCGCGAGGGTAA
>JBBSWE010000008.1:0-5396 GCA_038046445.1 Nanobdellota archaeon
TTATATTGACCATAAATAAAAATTTTCGCGAAAGGATCTTCTGCTTTGATGATTTCCGGACAAGCAGTAACCATTCCGGTGGGGGTGAGAATAAAGTTTCCAATTCCTGCCCCACAAGAAATGTTGGTAAGAAGACTGATATCATCCATGATATGTCGAAGAGGAAATTTTATACTATCTGCCCTTTCTTTTACTTTTACATATTCTTTAGCAAAAGTAATTAAATCCGGTCGGACAGCATTAGTTGTTTTACATCTTCCACACTCAAAGATAGGCTCGATAAAACAATAATCTGGATGAGTATTTTCTGCAAAAAATTCAACAATTTCTCCCATACGAGGTAACCCTTCTGGAGAGATTGTACAACGAACAGAGTAATTAAAATTGGATTCATCAAGCTTTCTAATGGTATTCATCACTAAGTCAAAAGAAGGTCCCCCATTAGAAAGTGGTCTTTGTTTATTCTGAATATCAGCTGGTCCGTCAAAAGAGAGAGTTAAGTGATGAAAATGTTCAATAAGCCAATCAATTTTTGTGTTGTTAAGAACACCATTAGTGGTTCCACCAAACCTAACCGGCATTTTTTTATTTTCTCCTTCTATTAAAGCATAATTAACAATCTTTTTAACTAAATCCCAAGAAGCCCCGTAAAATGGTTCTCCTCCCCCCATAAAGGCAATATGTGCGGCATCACATTTATCTTTTAATAAAGCGTTTCCTACAATAAAGTCTACTCCTTTTTTAGCTATGGGCCAATCCATCATATCTTTATGTTCTCCAGCAGAAGAATAGCAATACTGACAGCGTAGATTACAATCCGTGGTGGGAATAACTCCCAAAAAGGTGCTTTTTGTGGCATCTTCGTCCCAAGAGAAGATGACTTCTGGTTCTTCTTCTACCACTATCCCTGCCTTGATAAGCTGATCCAGTGTTTCTGAGCTAGTCACGGGAACATCTTTAGAAAAACATTGAAGCAAAGAGATTACTTCCCCATTAACCAACATCATATTTCCTTTTAATGGTGCATAAAGGATATACTTATCTTTCGAAGGAATGACAAACAAATCTTTTATAACTTTCATCTTTGATTTTAACAGATTCTTGTTTATATAAATGTTCTCACATATGGGTGCGTCTTTATTTCCACAATCCTTTTAAATTAAATTGATTTTATCCCCTTTGATGACAAAACATCTGGCTATCTTAGGTGGAGGAAGCTGGGGGACGGCTCTAGCGATTCATCTCTCGAAAAAACATCAAGTTAAGGTGTGGGAGTTCGTGGTCGAACAAGCACAAGAAATGCAAGAAAAAAGAGTTTGTCCATTATTGCATCAGGCGCACATTCCGGAAAATGTGTTTATCTCTTCCAAAATGGAAGAAGTTCTTCCTGATTGTAATATAGTAATGATAGTAGTGCCCTCGGATAAGGTAGAAGCTACATTAGAGAACGCTTTACCGTACTTACAGCCGTCGGTAGTTCCATTAATTATTTGTTCGAAAGGGTTTGCTTCCGGAAATAAACTTTTAAGTGAAGTGGTGCAAGAAAAATATTCTGGAAACGTTTACTGTTTATACGGGCCGACACATGCAGAAGAAGTTTGTCATGGCAAATTTTCTGGAATAGTGTTGGCGGGAGGAAAAGGAAAACAAAAACTGAAGAGAATACTAGAAGATGATTCTCTACGGGTAGAATTGAGTAATGATTTAATTGGAGTACAGATAGCCGCTTCCTTAAAGAACATTTTAGCCATTATGCTAGGTATCTTAGCTGGGAAAGGTGAAGGAGATAATGCTCGCGCTTATGTTCTAACTAAAGGTTTAGAAGAAATTAAAGAATTAGGATTGAAGTTAGGAGCGAAAAAAGAAACTTTTTATGGCTTAGCCGGGTTAGGGGACGTAATTGTAACTTGTACCAGTGCGCATTCGCGTAATTTTTACGTGGGAGAACAAGTGGGCAAAGGCAGAAAGTTGGATGAAGTTCTGGCGGAAATGAAAATGGTGGCGGAAGGAATAACTTCTCTCCAATCGGCCTTAGCTCTAGCTGAAAAATTTAATCTTAAACTACCCATTATTCAAGGAGTACAGCAAATTTTGTATGAGAACAAGGATGTTAAGGAAGTGCTGAAAGAGATTTAATTATATTTGAAAAAGTCGCCTAGGCCGTTCGTCTGCCGTTAAGAAAGTGGTGTTTGGAGGGGGTAAATTTCCAAGGAGCGTAAGTGGTGTAACTACTTTTAAAAGACGAAATTTTTATAAAGAAAGGCTCTCTTACTGCTTTATGAACCCCATAGAAACCCTTTATTCGGCAACGGAAAATCCGATGAGAGAAGCGTGGAAAAAGTTTCTTTTTTTAGATCCGTCACTCCAATTTCTTAGGAGAAACACGACTAAAACCGCTGTTCGACATGGTGATCGGAGTTTTCCTCTTAATTCTTTTCGCTTTACTCTATTTCCAGACGAATCTAATGAGGGAGTGAATGAACGATTTCAGCAAGCAGCAAACCGTGGAATTCAAGCAATCAATCAACTTTGTAGGGAGTATTTGAAACCAGAAGACTGGGATTTATTTAGAATACCTGAACTTTTACCACCTTTCGATCTTTCTGATGCCGTACATACCGCATTTAAAGAGCGAGAAGAAAGCTTTACTGGAAGAAGTGATCCTGATCCTCAAAAAACACTTCACGCCTACAATATAATGCGTGCATTAGAACTCGGTTATCGAGTCGGCATGATTGATGCTTGTCCGTATGTGCTTAGTTCAGTACGTTCTTTTGATGAAGTAAAAAAGAGATTGGCTGGTTTACTTGGATTTCAAGATAAGAAACCAGTAGAGTTAAATGGATTAATGTTTGAATGGGATACGCAGGCAGGATCCTCAGTTTATTCTTATGATGACTATCCTTTTCATGCTCGATTAAAATATCTTGATGAAAGCGGTTCAGACAAACCAAAATATTCTTCAATACTGATGAAAATGTTTTTACAGCTTGAATATCCAGAAGAAATAACTGACTACATTGGGGCTGAGTTTATTGTTAAGGATGATGATGCTCGTGATAATCTTATTGGATATTTTAGAAAAGAAACACGCCCATTAGGTATTTTTGAACGATTTAGAGACGCGACAAGAAAATCCCTTGGAGAAGCATCAAGTCACCAATATGGTGTTAAGAAATTTGTATTGCGCGTTCCCGTAAAGCATAGTGAAAAATACGAACGTGTCCCGGTTGAGGTTCAAATATTAACACAATGGGATCATCAAGCTAGAATGGACACCGAAGCAAGTCATTATGAATATAAAAGAAGACAATTTTTAAGAGTATTCCCGATCCTGTTCCCTCGACAGATTTATGAACCTCTGGTACGAGAACACTCTTAATCTGATTAATCTTTTTCATAGGTTGGTACTCGTTCCTTAAAATATTTTTCAATAAAACCATCAAAATTTACTTCTTCTTCCCTTTCTTCTCTTCCTTGGGAAAGATTCCTTCCATCACTTTTTCTTGGAATCCCACATATATTTTACCATCAATATCGATTACGGGAACGGCCATCTGGTGTGATTTCTCGATCAGTTCATCACGGTAAGTGTCGCTTTCAGTAATATCCATATCCTGAAAAGAAACTTTATTCTTTTTGAACCACTCTTTAGCTTTCTGGCACCAAGTGCAGGTGGGGGTGCTGTAAATTTTGACTTCCATGGGTTTTTACCTCAAAATGTTGATTTTAAACTTAAATTGTTCAAATTAAGATACTTTAACTGGAAAGGGGATAGTTTTATATATAATTTTTCTTTTTATTTAGGATATGTTAAAAGAGGTTCCTTCTAAAGTGTGGATAGTGGTTAATGTCTCTTTAAGCGTAATAGCTTTGCTTCTGCTTCTAAGTTTCTTTGGAATCACTCTTCCTTCCTTAGGCCAAGTGCAATATATCTTGGATCGAGAAGAACCGTTGTGCGTAGTTAATTGGCAAGGACAGCTTAATTCCTGGCCGGAGATAGATTCTTGCTGCTTAGAAGCGCGGAAGCAACTAGAATGCTTATTTTATCAGAAAAATACCGATTTAGGAAGAATTGATTGGATCTGCCAAACTGGAAGTAGTAGCGTAAGTTATGGTTTAAACAGCAAAGCACATCGTTATTGTCAGCAGCAGAATTATTGGAGATAGAATATTTTATGAACAAAACTAAAAGCAAAAAAAAGGATCAGAACAAAAAAATAAGAAAACAGAAGTGGAACCTTCACAAGAAGATCTTCTTTGGGTTACTTCTTCTGGTTTTAGCTTTGGCTTTCCTGAACGTAGCTAAAGCTAGTGGCTGGCTCATTCCTGCTCAGAAACCGGTCGAAATTAAAGATAAAGCGATTTCTTTAGATTCACTTACTTTAGAGCAAAAAATTGCTCAAATGGTGATTGTGCATGGAGGCCAATGGAATTTGGAAGCCTGGAAGAAGATGCAAATAGGCGGAATACATCTGTTTGCGATGAAGGACGCGCAACTATATCAAGAACTTATTTCTAAATATCAAGAAAATGCGACTATTCCGTTCTTAGTTACGGCCGATTTGGAAGGATGTTGGAATCCTTTCTCTTATTTTCGCAACTTTACTGCTTTAAGAGATATTTCTACAGAAGCAGAAGCTTATGCTGTCGGAAAGGAAGAAGGAGCATTCTTACACCAACTCGGTTTTACAGTAGACTTTTCTCCGGTGGTAGATCTGAAAGATGAAATCTGGAACTGCCGCAGTTTTCTGGGAGATAAAGAGCAAGTAACTAAGCTGGCTCAAGCTTATATTAATGGTCTGCAAAGCCAAGAGATAACGGCTACAGCCAAACATTATCCCGGTAAAACGTTAGTCGTACGCGATCCGCATAAATATATCGTTTCGGCGGAGATAGAAGCTAATGACGTTTATCCCTTTACTATCTTGTCTCAAGATAAAGAATTAAAAGGGATGATGGTCAGCCATATTATCTCTAGCGGGGCGGTGGACTCTTTTGGGAAACCAGCCGTAGTTTCTGCAGAAGCTTTAAACGAATTGAAAAGTAGTTTTTATGGAATAATCTTCAGTGATGAAGTGAACATGCTAGGATTGAAAGATTACTATTCTTCCCAAGACGATTTATACTTAGCGGTATTTGCCGCCGGAAACGATGTAGTAATTAATTTCAATGAAGATCCTAACGAGATTTATCATATGATCCAGGTAGTAAAGGAAGCAGTTGAAAAGGGAAAGATTCCCCTGGAGCAGATTGATACTTCCGTAAAGAAGATTCTGGAATTGAAAGGGTTTAAAGTGGTTTAATTTGGGAGATTATTTTTAATTATTTTCTCTACCAACGGCACAATTCGCTTTGTGAGTGATTCCTCGTTTTTAAACAAAAAATACTCCTTA
>JBBSWE010000009.1:0-3441 GCA_038046445.1 Nanobdellota archaeon
CACCAATGACATTACTATCGCTAAAGATGCTCAAGGATTTCCAGAATTAAAGCATACGGCCAAGGAAGGCGGAGATATTGCTAAGAACACCAGAACTGAACTCGAACAAAAGATTGGTAAATCGATCGTTTCAACGGAAAATTACTTACATTTAACTGAAACAAAGAAGAAATTAATTTCTAATAAAAAGTAATTTTTTTCACCACTTTTCTTAGTATCTATATACCCCCTATATTGTTTTAAGCAAAAGTATATATAAAGGAGTTCCTATCCAAGTAGTGTGCGCGAAAATTAATTTTAATTATAGTATGGGTGGTTGGCGCAGTAGGGTGTTTAATCTTGTTTTTAGAAATGGGGGGTGAGTATATGGGAAGATCAGAGCATCGCTGTATGGAATGTGATGAAGCCATTAGTAATCCTATTTGTTCAGAATGTTTAGCCAGTAGAATGCGGATGGTGATCGGAGAAGAGAATCGCCGCTTAGCTCGGGCTATTAAAGGGATAGTCACCTCGGAGGCGACGGTCTGCCTTTTCTGTGGGAAAGAAGTGGGAGTGTGTGCTCATTGCTTCAGCCAGGACGTCTTAGAATATCTAGAAGAGAAGAATATGCCGCTAGCTGCTCTCTTCAAAAGTCAGTTTGATTTTGATCTAAGGCAGAGAAGTATTGATTTTGATTAAGGTCGAGCGAGAGAATAATGCCGAGCTTCAGTTTCATCTTCTATTGGAATATTTACCAGGGCTACATAAGGTCTTTTTTCTGGTTTCTTCTTATCCCATTTTACTCCAAAATCTTCTCCAGGTACAAAATCTCCTTCTTGATAGGAAGTTAAACGATGCACTTTTCTTTGCGTGACATTTCCTGGGCGGTTATAAATTCCCGTTTCAATGCTCAGATTCAAACGAGCAAACACTCTTCCGTCATCTAAACGTTGGCCGTAACAATTGATCTTACCTTGTCCCCCTCGCGTCAACACGGAAACTACCTCCCCCGTTAATCCTACTGCTTGCAATCTTTCGTTTAAATAGCCAAATACTTCTACCATTTCGAGATCAGTACTGAATCTTCCTCTTACGGTGGCTTTTCTAACCAAAGTATCCAAATCGTCTTTACCAGTCATATCCTTCCAAAAAGCACCGTATTTTAAAAAGTTAACTTTAAGAATAAGGAGATTTTATTTGAAGCTATGTTCAATTTCCAGATTCAGCATAAGGATAAACATACTAAAGCTAGAACCGGAATAATTTCTACTCCGCACGGAAAGATTCACACTCCCTCCTTTATTCCCGTGGCTACGCAAGCTACGATCAAAGCGTTAACTCCGCAGCAAATCAACGAGATTGGTTTTGATTCGGTTCTATGTAACACTTATCACCTTTTCCTTCGTCCCGGAGCAGATTTAGTTTATAAAATGGGCGGAGTAGCTAAATTCATGTCTTGGCATAAGCCCACGTTTACCGATTCAGGAGGATTCCAAGTTTTTTCTTTGAAAAAAGGATTGTGTGAAGTGGATGATGAAGGTGTTACTTTCAAATCTTTTATCGATCAATCGCAACATCGTTTCACTCCAGAAATTAGCATGCGCGTGCAAAAAAAGTTAGGTGCAGACTTAGTTTTTGCTTTCGATCAATGTTTAGATATTAATGCTGATTATGAAACGACGAAAAGGTCTTTGGAAAGAACGCATGCTTGGGCTGAACGCAGTTTAAAAGAATTTAAAAAATTGAACAAGGATAAGAAGCAAGCGATTTATGGAATAGTACAAGGAGGAAGATTCCCTAAATTGCGAGAAGAATCGGCTAAATTTATTGCTCAATTGAATTTTGATGCTATTGGCATCGGCAGCATCTTTGGAGATCCGAAAGAAGAGAGCAAAAAATTAGTGCAGCATGCCTTGAGGTTCTTACCGGAGAATAAAACTAAACATCTGCTCGGTATTGGGGCGGTGGAAGATTTGTTTACTTATGTAGAATTAGGGATGGACACTTTCGATTGTGTGCTTCCGACCAGATTAGCGCGAGTGGGATATATTTATCTTCTTCCGGAATCAGGTGGAAGGCATGAAAATAAATTTCGTTATCGGATTACTAACCTTCAATATGTTTTGGACAAATCGCCTTTAGATAAAAATTGTGGCTGTTATGTCTGTCAGAATTTCACCCGCAGTTATCTTCGCTATTTATTCAAGGCGGATGAATTATTGGCCTATACTTTAGCCACGTATCATAATTTGTATTTCTTCTCTAAGCTGATGGAAGAGATCCGCGCGGCAATTGAGAAAGATCAATTTAAGCAGTTGAAGAAGAAGTGGGTGAAATAATCTCACAAAGGTTTAAAAATAGCTTCCTTTCTTAGCTTTTTTAAAATGAACAAAAATTTTGAATCTTTAGGAAAAATATATACTACTTTATTTCCCTACTTAGTGGAAAGAATGACCCAACAGGGCGTTCCAGATGATCTTGCGGAAGAAGTAGCTGCCCAAACTTTTTATCAAGCAGTACTAAATTATCGTCGTTTACCTAGCGAAGATAGACTTCCTGGTTGGTTAACAACTATCTGCTATCATCAGTTGGCTTATTCTTCTCAAGTGCGGGAGTTAGAAGTGACCGGATTAAATCCAGACGCGCTTGAAGCTCCGGAAGATAATCCTGAAATTAGATTTTCTAGAAGAGAAGGAATTGAACGGGTGTTGAGATTAGTGGACCCTACTCTTCCTTTAGATTGTGCTTTGGTTTCAGAACGTTTTATCCAAGGAGAACATTATCATAAAGTTGCTCCAAAACTAGGAGTCAAACTAAAATCAGGAGTAGGAGAAAGATTAAGACCCTACGAAGAATTTATCCGCGATGCATTGGGTTAATCTAGTAAAAGCAGTTTAATTATTTTCACTTCTTCCTTTTCTTAACTTCTTTCAAAGCCATTCCTTACATTTGAACAGGATTTTAGTTGTGGGGAATGAATTCTATTTCCTTATCTTTCTCATTGAAGCAAACTAAGAACTTATCAAATATTCCTTTCCTTCCAATAATATTGAACCTGATGCCTAATCCCTTAGAAAAACCGACAATCACGGTGAATTCACGATCTGCAATCGTTATAGGAAGATGATGAAGATATATTTTGAGTATGTTTCCGTCGCCCAAAACCATCTCGGTGATGGTGCCTTCCTCTAAGGTTAAGCCCAATATCTCTGCGATATCAGCATGAAATAAACAATAACTCGCTCCGGTATCAATGTATGCCTTTAATTCTATAGTTTCTGTTTTACCTTTTAGTTTGAGCGGAATAATGGGCAGAAATTCCCCGTCAAAAAAGGAGTATTTGTATACTGAAATTCTTTAATTTCCAAACTGAATTTCATATATAATTCGCCTATCGTTCAATCGTATTCTAAACTTTTGCGTTTCTCTCATATAATCTTGTTCTAAGTGGCATTATATTCT
>JBBSWE010000010.1:0-7061 GCA_038046445.1 Nanobdellota archaeon
GATAACGCGAGAAGAGATTAAGTTAGTTAATTCTAGCAAGCTCATTGGAACCTAAAATTTTACTTCTTAAATCCCCTAATCATATCCGAGATGCCGTCTTTGATGAATTCTGCCGCTAGAGCTGCCAGCATCAATCCTAATACTCTGGATAGTACTTCTATCAAGCGGTCTCCCATTCTTGCGGCGATCCTTTCCGAGAAGTACAACATTAGCCAGGTTATTCCCATCATTAAAATCAAAGCAATTAGTGGGGGCCAATAACCGTATTGTTGCGATAAAATAACAATGGTGGTCATCGCCCCCGGACCGGATAATAAGGGAGTGCCAATAATTACTGCTGCTGCTTTTTTGTCTTGCTTTTCTTTTCGGGCAAATTCTATTCCTAATACTGCCTGCACTCCTAAGATCAATAGGATTACCCCTCCCGCTACTACGAAGCTAGGTAGAGAAATGCCCATAATATTAAGCAAAAACATTCCAGTAAAAAGGAACAACGCTAACAATCCTCCGGCGACAGCGGTAGCAATGAAAGCCGCTTTAGCTTTCTCCTTGGTACTCGCTCCGCGAGTTAGAGTGATAAAAACCACCATTCCTAAGAAGGGATCGATAATAATGAATAGAGCTAAGAAAGATTTGATGAAGCCAATCAGGAATTCGGTCGGGAGCATGATTTGAAGAATAATGAAACTAATTTAAATAATTAACTAAAAGCAGGCACTATCCAAAAAACGAGTGATAGCACCATATCCGCCTGAAAACGAGGATGGCTTTGCTATCCTGTTTTCCTCTTTGAGATGCTATTCTCGCATCTCATCCCTGAAAACCATAATTGGTTTTCGGGGCAGTGGCGATAATGGTGCTATCACTCAGAAAAAGGATAGTGCCTAAAAGCAAACAATAGAACTTAACTTTGTTCAAATAAAATCCTTAATTTTATGTTTAATCTCTTCATGCACCAGCCAGCAAACTAGCAGAATGGCATCGATAGCGGCATAAAGATTTAGAGCTGCTCCTTCTGAAATGAGGGACATCCCGAAGGTTCGCGTAGAAAGCGGCCAGAAGAGCATGATACTGGAGCCGCTGCTGATGACCAAATCTAGAATAATATGAATGCTAATTCCAAAAGCAGCTACAACGCCCAGAATGGCCCATTTCTTTTTCTTTAAGTTCCAAAGTATTGCTCCCAAAATCAAGAAAATCAGTCCGAACAATAGAGTGTGAGTAAAACCGCGATGGAACAGCAAAGGTACTTGATAACCTAATTTGTGAATGATTAAAGAAAGAGGAATATCGATATCTGGTAGCAATCCTGCAATTCCGGCTACTAAAATAGTGAACAAAGTAAAATGTTTCTTGTGTTTAGTAACATAATCTCGATAGAGGTCTGCAGGAATGATAGATGCAAGGACGTGAGTTACAGCAAAGGGCATAGGAGAAGTAAAATTTAAGAACATATAAAACTAACTATTCCATAAACTTCCTTAAGGCCGGATTCATATCCTGCATGTGCTGTTTGGCAATTTCTTCATAGAATTTATAGACAATCATTACTGTTAATAAGATACCGGTACCTCGAGATAATGCTCCCGATAAGTCTGCTAATGCGGCTAGAATACCTACTGCCGCTCCACCTAAGATAGTCAAGGGCCAGATGTAGCGATTCAAAATCTTTTCTAAGATGCGATCATCTCTGCGGAAACCAGGCATCTGCAATCCGGCGGCCATGATTTGTTTAGCCTGGCTCTTGCCGTCCATTCCGGCGGTCTGCACCCAAAATACTCCAAACAGAATTGATCCCGCTACCATTACTAATAGATAACTTAATCCTTGAATCAGTTGGACATAATTGAAACTTCCGGTAATAATATTATTTAAAAGATCCGGAGAACGAATCCAAAATACTACTCCACTAATGGGAGAATTTCCCGAGAATGTTCCCAAGAGAGGATGTCCCCAACGTTCTAACAATTTTCCAAACAATTCTATGTTTGCTACTAACGCTGCAGTTAAAATAACTGGAATGTTAGAAGTATAGAAGAAATTTAAAGGCCAGCGCATCCCGTATCCCCGAACCTTGCCAAAAGATAAAGGAATTTCTACTTTCATCGCTTGTCCATAAACACAAATGGCAAAAACCACAATCGTCGATACTATGGCCGAAATTTGTAAGGTGGCCGTAGTTATATCTCCTGCCGATAAGGATTGGAACAAAGCCGGTAAGGCTCCGGCAGCAATATCCGGATTAGTGGGAGAAGGTAAAAAGTTAAAGGCGCGGATAAAAATCTGTTGGGCTACTCCCGCCGCGATGAATAAAGATATTCCTGATCCGATACCCCACTTACTAACTACTTCATCCATAAACATGATTAAGATTCCGCCGATGATTAACTGAATCACTAAAATAATCTCTATTTGGAAATAAAGAGGCGTTCCTTGTAGAGTGGCAGAAGGAGCCAGCCCTCCCATAAAGACGTAAATAGCTGCTTCTAATATGATGAACCCAAAAGAGGACAATTTCTGTAATCCTTGGAATCTTTTTCTTCCATCGGAGGTGGTTAAGTCCAATTTTAACATTCCCGTTCCCGCTAATAGTTGCAATACAATAGAAGAAGTAACTAAAGGTCCAATCCCTAATGATATGATGCTACCAAAAGAAGCTACTAAAATAATAGACAGGAATTCAAATTGCTGTAAAGCATTTTCTCCCAATCCAAACAAGGGAATCAATCCCATGATAAAGAATAATATTAATACAATTAAGGTCCACTTCATTTTTTCCTTGAAGGGAAGGCGTTTCTCTTTCGGAGGACGCACTTCCGGAAGATTGTTTAAGATTCCCTCTAAAAAAGACATGTTTTAACCACCATTTCTTTCATAAAAAGAAATAATCTAAAAGGTATATAAACCTTACTCTTCTTTTTCTTCTACCTTCGCGCCTAAAACTTCCCCACCGGCCGCTTTTACCTTTTCTGCGGCAGAAACAGAACATTTGGCTACCGTAATCTTAAGCTTTAAATCAGTATTACCGGTTCCTAAAAGTTTATCATAGCCCAAAGCACCTAAATCCAAAACATAAAAATGTCCTTCTTTCTTGGCTTGTCCGGCGTGAACATATTTATTGAGAGCGTGAATATTAAGATTACCTAAATTGATAGTATTTTCTCGGCGCAAACCTCTTCTTCTTAAGAAACCCTTAACGCGTCCCAGACGGAAATCTTTCAAGCCAGCTTTCTTTTGTCCCGCTCTCTTTCCCGTTCCGGCATTACCTCTTCCACCGCGACTGCCAGCTCCGCGATGTTTCTTACTGGCGCCATGACCGTGAGTATTATGTCCGCGTTTCTTTCCTACCTTTTTTCTGTGATTGACTACCATTTTAAAGCATCCTTCTAATTAAATCGTTAATCTTTTCTCCTCGATATCCTAATGCTCCACCCACCTTAAAAGGAACTTTGATTCCTTTTCTTCCAAAACCTTTGCGGGGAGGACTAAGACGGAAGTAATTTTTATATTTTTTCCCTTTAATATCTAACATTTTATAATTATATTTTTGTTTGGAATCAGTAGTTCTTCCGGAAAACAATTCTCCTCTAACTTTAACTAGTTCTTCAAAAGTATCATGATCAATTTCTCCCCAAGTAACCATATCCTTAACCTTATCGATCATTCCTCGATGTCCGGCCGTGTCTAAAACTACCACGCATTGATTTTTCCTTTTGAGATTTAACATGTGCAAGGTGTCGATAATCTTTTGTGGAGCGTCCACATTACCCCTTACACTAATAATCGCTAGTTTCTTTTCTCCCGTAGGTTCTTTTATTTTATTTTCAGTTTTCTTAGCCATTTTGATTTTTAATCTTAATATATTTTATTTCTTCCTATTCAGTTTTAACTTCTTTTAATTTTCCTTCGATGATCCCTAATTTTGGTACATCGTCCGGTTTGATTTTCATTTCCGATAATTTATGTAAGGCATCCATAGTAGCTTGGATTAAATTTATTTTAGTACTGGTCTGTCCGTCAGTTTTGCTCCAAATATCTTTGATACCCGCCAAAACCAAAATTTTAGCACATTCTTTTTCCATACATAATCCTTTACCTTTCGGCGCCGGGATTAAAGTGATTTCCGCTGAACCGCACTTACCAGTCACGGCGAAAGGAATAGAATGAGGTTGTTTACAGTTGCATTCCCAGCTGCCGCATCCTCTGCGAACACGAATCATACCCAATTTAGCATTTCTTTTAGCCTTATCCCGAGAAGGAACTGTTTCTTTACTATTACCGATACCCATACCCACATAACCATCTTTGTTTCCTAGAATAGCACAGGTCATAAAGCTGGGCTTATTACCTTCAGAGGTTTTCTTTTGCGTTTGTTTGAATATTCTGCGCTGTCCACCACCAAACTTACCTTTGGCTTGACCTACTAATAATAATTCTTCTCCTAATTCCGGAAGAAGAGCATCCACAATCTCTGCTTCCATAATGCGATACCCTTGCTGGAAAAATTCATCAATGTCAGTTATTTCTCCCTTCTTTATCCTTCTTCCTAATTCAGTTACCGGATTCCAAGAGGATTGTTGATCTGGAACTTCTTCAATTCCTTCTAATTTACCTTTTACTTCTACCGCTTCTTCTACTACTATCGGAGCAGCCTCTTCCAATTTTTCTTTTTTCTTGACGCTTTCTTTGACCATTTTGTTATTTGTCTCTTCAGATAATTATTTTTTATTTTAGTTTGTTATCTCTTTTATTTTATTTCTTACTTTAAAGCCAGGATCTTATGTTTTATCTCTGTAAAAGATTTAGTAATATCTTCTGGAGCATGTTTACTTTTCAAATATCCGCTAAATCTAGCTTCATATTCTTTTTTACCTTTCAAAGAGTGAGCATAATCTGAGACGTGTTTTCCACTCAAATGATCTTCGTTAGGGAAGATATCTTTATCTCCGTGCGGAACAGCTAATCCACCATCTATCGCTCCTTTTAGCAAAGCATAAACCTTACTCTTCTTTAACGGAGCTTTGGTTCCCGGATCGAGGATAGCTTGTTTAATTCCCTTTTGTTGAGCTTTTTTGCCTAAGAGCAAGCCCATCAAATATGTTGCCGGGAAGTTCTTTTGAGAATAATTCCACCCCATTTTCTTTAAAGCGGAAGAGTCCAACGCCATTAATACTTTATCTCCCTGCATTTGAAATTCTACTACTTGAACGATAATGCCAGAATTAGTAAAGCGAACTACTAAGCGCAGCTGCTTAGATAGCAGCAATTTCAATCTATTTTGGTAATCGGTTTTCTGTTCTCTCTTTCTTCTGAAGAGTACTGTGCGTGGTTTTAAGTTTTTCATGGTTTCTTTTTGATCAAGTTATATTCATTTAAGTATAATTTTACGTGTCTTTTATTTCTGAAAAATCCACCTTTTATTTTCAAATAGATGGTTTGATAATTCTCTCGTGAGACTAATTCTTTATCTCGCAACTCTTGCAAGAACTCTCTTTGAATTCTTACTCTATTTACCCATTGTTCTTTTCTTCCGACCAAGGAAAACTTTTTACCTTTCTTGCTTCCTCTCCCTTTTTGTCTTCCTTTTCTCTTCTGTTCAGCATTCTTTCTCGCTCGAGCATGTGAATGATAATTAGAATTGTCCTTGTAAATCTTACCTACGGCAATAAGTCCTCTTAGATCCGACCGGGTCAACGCTTTTTGGATCTCTTCTAAAGCGTCAGAAGCAAATTTTACTTTTCCGGGCGAAATCTTCATGATTTTCGCGGCGAGATTTTTTTTGTTGATCATTTTTATTGCCTTTTAGTTAGTTCTTTTTCTATAATTTCTCTTTCTTCTTGTTGAGGTTCGGCACCCTCCGGAGCTTCTTCGTTTCCGTTCTTATCTTTTTCCGCCTTTTTCTTCTCTGCTTCTTCTTTATTCTTCTTTTCTTCCGCTTTTTTCTTTTTTTCTTCCTGCTTCTTACTCTTGGTAGTGAGTTTTTCTTTTCTTATTTTCTGCCGATCCGCCATTTCTTCTTTAATTTGGTTTAATGATCGAGATACATCTTTAAAATTAAGTACTCGAATTTTCTTTTCTACTGCTAATTGTAATAATTCCGCTCTTTTTTTCTGTCCTACTTGGGAAGAAATAACTGCCCCTTGAGTTTTAACATCAACTTTTAACAATTCTTCTCGATTATGTACCACTACTTTCTCTAATCCTGAAGAATGTAATCCGCGTACTTCTTTTGGAGAACCGAAACCGACACTGACCATGACTTGAGATCCTCGATGTCTTAACCTCACCGAAGAAGAAGTTCCGTAAGGAAACTTCCATTTGCTTTTCATTCTAGCGTAAATCTTAGATTCGTGAACGACAAACTTAGGTTTACTCTTTTTCCGCTTGTTCCGAAGTTCCAGCAATTTTTTGTGTTCCATGTTGTTATTGTTTTTGATCTTGATTTTTAGTATTTTATTTTTTGTTTATTATTCTTATTTTCAGTTATTTCTTACTCCGGTTTTTGGGTAATGTAACAACCATCTTGAAAGATGCGGATGTCTCGATTGGTTATCCGGCACAAGTTTTCGATAGTGGAAGCAGCCAATCCCGCTGCTTCTAAATTTGGACTAGTGATAGTAATATCATTACCGCTAATTTTTACTTCTACTCCTTTAGGAAGGGCCGCTTTTCGGGGAACGGTTTCACCAAAAAAGTTTTTGATAATGATTTCGCTTCCGCTAACTGCTACGTTCATCGGAAAGTGTCCCGAGCATATTTTTAACTTATACACATGGGGTTCTTTAACTCCTTTAACTGTATTTTTAATATGAGCAACTATCGATCCTAACTGCATTTTTATTCTTTTAGTGCCTTTAGTTGAACTGACCACGATTTTTCCGTCGTGAATTTGAATGTGAACCTGGGGGTCAGGGAAATTTCTTTCTACTTCTCCTTTGGGTCCCTTTATCTTCAAGTGAGTGTTCTTTAACTCGGCACTAACTTTCTCTCCCAGTACAATTTCCCTTTTTAATTCGTTTTTCATGGATTATATTTTGTGGTAGTTAGATCAGTTTTAATAG
>JBBSWE010000011.1:0-11306 GCA_038046445.1 Nanobdellota archaeon
AGTAAAATAAAATTTGTTAATTTAAAAAAAAGATTATCTTGTAAACTTCAGTTTATAAAGCTTTTGGTAAAACATATACTTTATATTCCCTTTTGAGTAGTTTCAATTACCTTAGTGGAACAGATCCGCTCTCCTACCCACTGGACAGGCCACTGGACAATCCTAATTCTGGCAAATTCTTCGGAGATAGCCCGTAAAACCCCCAAATGTGATAGCCACTGGTCCACTGGTCAACTCCGGCTAGCGCTTATAAAGAAGTTCTTCTATTAATATTCTGTCATCAACATGGTGGCAACCTCACCGCGACCTAAAATTAGGCGTGGTATGAAATAAAATCCGAACAGGAAAAAGAGGTGTTTGAAATGAACACAACAACAAAAATATCCACTAAAGTGGAAAAGGAAGGTAATCTTCCGGAAAAGAAATTTAGAGCCGGTGCTATAGCCGCCACAGTCTGGCTAAACCATGGGCAAAGAGCCAATGGAGAAGAATCAGAATATCGGACCATTTCTTTAGAAAGAAATTATACCGACAAGGAAGGAAAATGGCAATCCAGCAATTCTTTCCGCGTCGCTGATCTGCCTAAAGCGGCAGTAGTATTACAGAAAGCTTACGAACATTTAGTCTTGAACGAACAGGACTTGTTCAAAGCAAACTAATCATTACAAAAGAGGAAAGATTAAAATGAAACAAGAAAAAGAGGTAATTAAAATGTCTGAATTAAAAACAGAAGTGAAATCTGAAGTAAGAAGAATTCAAGATCTTCCCGGAGTGGGCGCAGCTACGGCGGAAAAGCTGGAACAAGCCGGATATCGGGACATGATGGCGGTGGCGGTAGCGACATTAGGAGAATTATGTGAAACTGCCGGAGTATCAGAAGCAGTGGCCAGAAAGATGATCAATGCGGCTCGTGACAGTATGAAGATGGGCTTTGAGACAGGTACAGAAGTGTTAAGGAAGAGAGATGACATTAATAAAATCAGCACTGGCAGCGAAGCTTTTAATACTCTTATGGGCGGCGGCTTTGAAACTGGCGCGATTACCGAATGTTTTGGAGAATTTGGTTGTGGTAAAACCCAAATCGGCCACATTCTAGCTGTAAACATTTTGAAAGAAGATCCTGATGCCGTAGCAGTTTACATCGATACCGAAAATACTTTTCGTCCGGAAAGAATTCAGCAGTTAGCTCGCGGAGCAGGAATTAATGAAGAAGACGCCTTGAGCAGAATTATGGTGGCGAGAGCTTTTAATTCAGATCATCAGATGCTGTTAACTGAAAAAGTAGATTCACTAATTACTGAACAGAAAAAGAAAGTGAAGTTAGTGGTAATTGATTCTTTAACGGCCCATTTCCGAGCAGAATTCATCGGTCGCGGAACCTTATCGGAAAGACAGCAGAAATTAAATCGACACATGCACACTTTATCTAAGCTGGCCAGCTCCAATAACCTTTGCGTTTACGTTACTAATCAAGTGATGGCTAAACCGGATCAGTTCTTTGGCGATCCCACTACGGCTATTGGTGGACATATAGTAGCACACGCTTCCACTTTCCGTATTTATTTACGCAAAGGAAAGAAGGGAACCCGAGTAGCTAAACTCATCGATGCTCCCAATTTGCCGGATGGCGAAGTCGTGTTTGAAGTTACCGAAGGCGGATTGAAAGATACGGATGTTTAATAACATCCTTTTTTTGTTTTTTTATTTTATTTTAATAGAGGCAACTATAGATGAATAATGGATTAACCATTTCAAACGATGAAATTAGGCATAAGATTCATACTCTTCGTGGCTTACAAGTGATGCTGGATAGAGATTTAGCAGAGCGTTATAATATTGAGACCAGGGCCTTAAAACAAGCAGTAAACCGAAATCAAAAGAGATTCCCGCTGGATTTTATGTTTATTTTAACTGAAAATGAGGTTAATGATATGGTGTCACAAAATGTGATACCTTCCAAGAAGCATCTTGGAGGAGCACTTCCTTACGCTTTCACAGAACAAGGAGTTGCAAATCTTTCCAGCATTCTCAATAGTGAGAAAGCAATTGAAGTAAACATACAAATAATGCGGGCATTTGTTGTTATGAGAAAATTTCTTGCTTCAAATTCACTAATTTTCCAAAGAATCGACAGAACCGAACAAAAACTATTAGAGTATGATCAAAAGTTTGATGAAATATTCGATGC
This sequence comes from Nanobdellota archaeon, assembly GCA_038046445.1. Lineage (GTDB taxonomy): Archaea > Nanobdellota > Nanobdellia > Woesearchaeales > GW2011-AR9 > JACRPH01. The sequence goes on from JBBSWE010000011.1 coordinate 2,189, forward strand.
TATCCATAGTAAAGATATAATCCCTGCGAAAGGCATCTTTTTTGAGGGACAAATGTTTGATGCTTACCGTTTTGTGTCAGATTTAGTTAGAAGTGCGAAAAAATCTATTATTTTGGTTGATAATTATATTGACAATTCAATTTTAACGCTATTCAGCAAAAGAAATAAAGAGGTAACGGTTACCATCTTCACTAAAGAGATTTCTAAACCATTATTGCTGGATTTAGCTAAATATAATTCGCAATACCCACTTATCGAAGTGAAAGAATTTAAGCATTCACATGATCGGTTTCTCATAATTGATAGTAAAGAGGTTTATCATTTTTGGGCTTCTTTAAAAGATTTGGGCAAAAAATGGTTTGGGTTTTCCAAGTTTGATAAAGAAGCGCTTAAATTATTGGGAAAGTTGGGGTTGGAAAGAGATTAGGTTATTTTCTTCCATCTTTCTTTAAACAATTTTTGGTTTATAGCACCGATATTTATTTAAATCACCCTTTTATTCTTACTCCTTATGGTCACCTTAAGAAACTGTTTAATCAATGCTGCCGCGGTCGTTGGAACGTACCTTCTTTTGACTGCCGTAGAATATACTTTTTGCGTTAGCGCTGCCAAACGCGAAATGATCGCTTGGGAGGCAGGAAAACCGGAGGCTTCGTTCTCCAAAGTTCTGGACCGTTTAGGAGAAGCAGAATATGTTTCCAATTCTTTTAATCCCCTTTATCGCTTGACTCATTCTCGGACTGAAGAGACGCAAAAGAACAAAGACAGAATGGCACAGGAAGCTCTTTCTGTAGCTTTATCTGGTTATGTTAAATAAATGTTCTCTATCACCCAAATTTATTTAAACACCTTCTCTCCCTTCTGCTCATGGTTCTGGAAGATAAATTAGGGTGGGGATTGGCTTCTCAGGAAATCCGCGCGTGGATAGAAGAAGGAAGGATAGCCGTTCCTAAATTCGATGAAAGTAAAGTTCAACCCTCTTCTTTTGAACCCGTAATCGGTGATGAAGCTTTCATTCTGGACATGGATAGCAGTTGTCTTTTTCGTTCCAATGACCACCAAACAGTATATCGAACGTTGTTAGAGCTGCCCGGGAGGCAAAGAAAAAAAGTCAATCTAAGGGGGGGGCTTTGAACTGAAAAAAGGGTTTACTTATCTTATTCCCTTAGAAGAAAAAGTAATCATGAGTCCAGGCGGGTTTGTTAAGTCTTCTCCTAAAAGCAGCTTCGGTCGATTGTTCATAAATACTCGTATGCTGACCGATTATAATCCCTGTTTTGATGAGATAAATTCTAGCTATCGGAACGAAACTAGTTTAAATTTATGGATTTTAGTCCAGCCTCTGGCCTTTAATGTTATTGCTCATCCCGGGCTTTGTTTTAACCAACTGCGTTTTTTCCGGGATTATAATGGTTCACTCAACCCAATGCAGTTAAGGAAAGAATTGCAGGTTAATCCTATTTTGCATTATCGTCAGCCAGATGAAACCTTAATTCCAGCTCCTCATTCTATTGCGGAAGGATTAGATATCCATTTAGATTTGAAGGGAAAGTATAGCGAAGGAATCGTAGGATTACGGGCCAGACACAATCCCACTTCTTTAGATTTAAGTAAGAAGGGAGAATATAAGGCAGAAGATTTTTTTGAACCGATTAAAGGAGAGAAGATTCACGTTTTACCTGGAGAATATTATTTATTGGCTTCGGCAGAAGTGCTGAAAGTTCCCTCTCACTTAAATGTAGAATTAGCTAGCCATTCTCATATCGGCATTTCCGGGCCACTGCACTTTGCCGGATTTATCGATAATGGTTTTGTAGGAGATTTAGTGTTCGAAGTGCGTTCAGAAGAAGTAGGAGCAGCAGAATTAAAACATGGAATGCCGATCAGCAGATTAAATGTGTTTCACACAGAAATTCCCGATAAATTATACGGTCCCGCGATTGGTTCAAATTATCAACTTCAAGTTGGCCCTCGTCCCCCAAAATATTTCCAAATATTCGATTTTACTTTAGCTGCAAAACATTATGCTAAACTGGATCGTGAAGTATTAGTCGGAGATGTTAAACATCTCAAAGCCGGGAGAAGAATCGGAAGTTTAGAATATATTGCTGAAGAAGGAATAGAAAGATTAAGAAAAGAAGTCCAAGACGGTTTTTTTCAGTCGCGTTATGATTGTGAAGACGACCTTTTACTTCGCCAGTTTTTGCCTTATATTTTATTATTTGGTCCGGATGAAACTATTTTTTCTTATGTTCGTTCCAAAGATATTAAAGAATACGGAGAAAAAAAGTTATTTGGAAAGCATTCTGTTGGTTTGGGGGGACATATAATTAGAGGTGATGGTGCAGAATTTATTTCTAATTGCGTACAAAGAGAAGTAGTCAGAGAAGAAGTTCGTATTAAAGGAAATTATACTCCCTTTAAACTAATCGGGACTTTGGTGGCTGATGATCTTCCCGTAGATCAAGTACATTTTGGGATAGTACTGGCTGCTTATGTAGAAGGAACAGTAAAGAAAAAGGAAAAGGCTATCGCTCGAGGAAGAATGATGCCTATTGATAAGATTCTATCCGATTCAAAATATCCTTTAAAATATGAAACTTGGAGCAGAATTTTAATTCCGGAACTACCACGGATTTATCAAATGGTGCACCAGCTATAAGAAATAAATTAATAAAGATAAGACCTATCATTTAGTGTGACATGGAAGAATTAAAACCGGGTGGAATTTATCAACATTATAAAGGAAACTTTTACGTTATCATCGGCTTAGCGCATCATTCAGAAACTTTAGAACCATTAGTAGTTTACATGGGATTATACGACAGTGAAGAATTCGGTAAAAATCCGCTCTGGGTACGGCCACTAAGCTTGTTTACGGACCGAGTACAGTGGAAAGGACAAAAAGTGCCCCGTTTCAATTTTATCAGGTAATCTTTTTATACTTCCTCTGCTTTTTATCCTTAAAATTACCAAAATGAGCTTTAATTACCACTTTTATTTGAGGCAAGGATGCTAGTTTTAAGTTTATTCTTAGTTGGTTCGAGTTCTATTCTTTTCAACCAGAAAAATAATGGAGGTCTATTCTAAATGAATGAAAATGAGCGTGCTGCTCCCGTCAGTGTGGGAGATACTTTTGAAGTAGCGATTGATGCCGTAGGAGAAAAAGGTGACGGTATCGCCAAAGTCAAAGGCTTTGTATTATTTGTGCCTAGAGTTAAAAAAGGGGATTATGTCAAGATTAGGATTACTAAGGTCTTGAAGAATGTCGGTTTTGCGGAAGTAGTGCAGCAATTGGACCACCCTCCAGAACAGCAGCCGCAACGCTCTTCTCGCTTCGTAACCATCTCGCAAGAAGAGTTGCATAAGAAAGAAGAGAAGGAAGAATATAATTATGATGATACGGAAGATTTCGGGGAAGAATAAACTTAAGAGATGAAGGATGAAACGTCTATTTGTGGGAATTCCCCTTTCTTCTGATTTAAAGCAGGGGATTGAACCTCTCTTAACAGAATTGAAGTTGCCGGGGATTTCTCCCGTAGCGATGGAAAATCTGCATCTTACCTTGAAATTTCTAGGGGAAGTGGAAGAAGAAAAGATTTTGAAAATACAAGAAAAATTAAGCCAATTAGCTTCTTTAACCCCTTCATTTCGGGTGGAACTGCAGGGAATAGGAGCATTTCCCAACCTTAAACAGCCTAAAGTAGTGTGGATTGGAACGGAAAGTAAGGAACTGGTGAAATTGATGCGAGAAGCGGATAAGGAATGGAATGATATTCGTCAAAATGAACATCCGGCGGAAATGCCTCACCTAACCTTGGCCAGAATCAAGAGCACCAACGAATTTCTTTTAAGAAGCTTCTTACATCGGTATTCAAATCAAAACTGGGGCAGCTTAAAGGTAGACCGGATATGCTTATACGAAGCAACTTTAACCCCAACCGGGCCCATTTATGCTGTTTTAAGTGAAAATAAGCTAAAAATGAGCTAATTTAAGCAGGCACTCCCAAACTTTATATATTCTAATTCTTTTATTTGCTTATCGATCAAGAGGTGTCCTAAAATGTCTTACGTTAACTGGTTCAAACAATTGAATAAAGATTCTATTCCTATCGCGGGAGGAAAGGGAGCCAATCTGGGCGAGATGTTCAATATTGGCTTGCCCATACCGCCCGGATTTGTAATTGCTGCTCCTACTTACAAACAATTCATTGAAAGAACTAAAATTAAAGTTAAGATCGAGAAACTTCTGGAAGGTTTGGATGTAGAAAAGAATACTTCGTTGCAAGCTACTGCTAAAAAAATTCAGAAATTAATTTCTTCCACCCCCATTCCTAAAGATATGGCCAAAGAATTTGCGGATAATTATGCTAAGATGGGAGATGTGTTTGTAGCGGTAAGAAGTTCGGCTACCGCTGAAGATCTTCCCGGAGCCAGTTTTGCCGGGCAGCAAGCTACTTTCTTAAACGTAAAAGGAAAGAAAGAATTTCTTAAAGCGGTTTCGGATTGCTGGGCTTCTTTGTTTACCGCTCGAGCTATTTATTATCGGGTCAAAAATGGTTTTGACCATAGTAAAGTATTCATTGCGGTAGTAGTACAAAAGATGGTTAATTCTTCTAAATCAGGGATTATGTTTACCATTAATCCTTCTAACAATAATCCCACGGAGTTAGTAATTGAAGCCATTTTTGGGTTGGGAGAATATATTGTGGGCGGAGATGTTAATCCCGACTTTTATGCCGTAGAAAAAAGTAATCTTAAAATCAAGAAAGTGGAAGTAAAAACTAAAGAGATGGGTTTGTTCCGTAGCGATAAAGGTAAGAATGTTAAGAAAAAACTTTCTCCGGAACAGAAGCGGCAACAAGTGTTGAGCGTGAAACAAATTCAAGACCTAGCCAATTTAGGAAGAAGAATAGAACGTCATTACGGCAAGCCGCAAGATATTGAATGGGCAGTAGAAGATGAAAAATTGTATATCGTGCAATCTCGTCCCATTACTACTTTCAAAAAAGATGAAGATAAGGTAGATGAAAAGAAAAAAATCGAATTGTTAGGAAAAGTTTTGTTGCATGGAGAAACCGCTTCAGCTGGATTTTATAGTGGTCCGGTAAAAATTGTGCATCACCCTTCAGAATTAGGCAAAGTACAGAAAGGAGACGTTTTAGTTACCACTATGACTACTCCAGATATGGTTCCAGCGATGCAGCGGGCTGGTGCTATTGTTACTGATGAAGGAGGGATGACTTGTCATGCTGCCATTGTTTCGCGAGAAATGGGTACCCCTTGTGTAGTGGGGACAGAAATTTCTACTAAAAGTTTGAAAGACGGACAAATTATTACTGTAGACGCTTCGCACGGTTTAGTGTATGAGGGAAAAGTAGCGAATAAAAATGCTGCGGTTATAGTTGCGGTCAGTGGAAGCAAAATCATTACTAGAACTAAAATTAAAACTATTATGGATCTTCCAGAACTGGCAGAAAAAGCGGCGACTACCGGAGCAGATGGAGTAGGTTTAGTCCGGTTAGAAATCATGATTGCCGCTGGTGGGATCCATCCGGCAGAATATATTCGTAAAGGTAGAGAACATGAATATGTACGCTTATTAAAAACCGGTATTCGCAAAATCGCTAAAGCTTTCGCTAAGAAGCCAGTGTGGGTAAGATGTTCAGATATGCGTAGTGATGAGTATCGCAATCTTAAAGGAGGAGATAAAGAGCCGCACGAAACCGATCCGATGATTGGATGGCACGGAATTCGTCGTCTGCTAGATGAACCGCGGATTCTGAAAGCAGAGTTCCAAGCGATTAAGGAGTTGCATGATGAAGGTTGGAAAAATGTAGGTATTATGATTCCTTTTGTGATTCGTACCGAAGAATTGATTGAGGCAAAAAAGATTATGCGCAGCGCGGGTTTAGAACCGGTAAAACAAGTAGATTTTGGAATTATGGTAGAAACTCCTGCTGCCTGTTGGATCATTGAAGAATTATGTCAGGAAGGAATTTCTTTTGTTTCTTTTGGTACCAACGATTTAACTCAAATGACTTTAAGTATCGACCGAAATAACCAAAAATTAAATAACCGCTTTGACGAGATGCATCCGGCCGTATTAGGAGAAATAGCTAAAGTGATTAAGGTTTGTAAGAAGTATCACGTGCAAACTTCTATCTGTGGTCAAGCTGGTTCGCGGCCAGAAATGGCTCTGTTCTTAGTACATCAAGGAATAGATTCCATTTCAGCCAATCCTGATGCTATTGGGAAGATTCGACAAGTGGTAGCAGAGACGGAGAAGAAGGTGGGGAAGAAATAGAAATAAATATTTTTTTCCATCACCACAATATATTTATACTTAAACATTTTTAATATCTCTATGAAATATCGATTAAAAAATATCGACGATGTTAAGAAAGAATTAGTAAAATTTTTGATAGGATTAGAATCTAAAAGTGGGGAGATAAGCGTTTTCTTGCACCAAATGGGGGCCCTTAACCCCAGTACCGAAAAAATTTTAGCAGTTGAAGGCCAGGTTATGAAGATAATTTCGGGAGAAGGAAGACTCCTTCCCCTATCCCAATCCCACTCTTTGCTTCAAACCTATATTTATCAATTAAAGTATGTTATTGACCTTATCGATCAAAATTTAATTACTAACAAAAATGTAGCTTTATATCAACACCTCTTAAATAAAATAGCAGATTTATCTTCTTACTTTGCTACTTCTTTTCAAAATCAAAATGAAATATATTTTATCTTTGAAAATATTAGAAATTTGATTAGAAATATTATTGGTATCTTACTGGGAGATAAGTACCTTAAATTTCAACAAATGACTGTTCCTGCTTTTCATATCACTTACGATTTTAAAACTAGAGATAGAGCTAAAATAACCGATAAGAAAGCCATTGAGAAGTTCATTAAAGCGATTATAAAAGAGTTAGGGATGAAGATATTACATGGGCCGGTTTTAATGGAAGGAAGCGTTAATAATCCGGGTGTTTCAGGATTCGCCGTTGTTGACTTTTCTCACATTGCCATTCATACTTTTGTATTAGCTCCTAAGCTAGAAAATGAAGTTTTTATGGATATCTTTTCTTGTAAACCTTACGATAAGGATAAAGTAATCGTCCTCATTAAAAAGCAATTTAATGTCGAACAAGATAAAGTTAATTATGAAGTATTATCTTTTGGAGAATAATTGGGTTTCATAAATCGTTTATCGTACCGGTATCCTCATGAACCTCTTGCATTCTAAATTCTAAGAACTGTTGGATAAAATGTTGAGGTTATTCTAACATTATTTGATAAATTTGATCAAAGCGGCTGCCAATAACTTCTGGTACTACGGACCCATCTCTAGCCATGGTGGTCAAACCCGGACTAATAATAGCTAAAGCGGTATATCTTTTTCTATATTCATTTGATTTTACAAATCCAGAAATATCGGGAGTGTCTGTTAGTTTTCTAATGCTAAAAGAAAAAGGTGGCTGTGGTTCAGGTGGATCGTGGGGATTTAGTGATTCAAGGAGTTTTTCTAAATTAAACAATTCCATTATCACTTCTCCCAAAACGATCCGAGCAGTTTTTTTAACCGCAGTACTATTTGTATAATTCCTGTTGGTTTCTTGGGTAGGAATAAGCCCTTGTAAATCTTCTGAAGCAGCGACATTACGAGCGTAAGCATAGTTAGGTTTAGCTTCAAAATACGCTCCTTCTAACCAACGATCTTTAATAGTGTAATCCATTCTGCATTCTCAGACGGGGGCATAATTATAAATGTTATGGTATTTAGTTTTAGAAATCGTCGAGTTTATCTAAGCGGTATCCGCATAAATCTCTTGCATTCTAAACAAGAAATAATAACCTTGCCTTCCCGTGTTCTAGTGCGAGAGTTTACTCCTGAAACTAGATAAGCATGACAATATTTACAAAATTTCCTTTTTAGTTCTCGAGGAATTCTTACTTTAACTTTCATAGAAATATTTCTCGCTATTTCCACATAACGATTAGCCAAATTCTTATTCTCTGGAAACATCGCTTCTGCTTCCTGAAAGAGCTTTCTGATTCGTTCTAATCCAATCTTCTGCTGCTGTTCTTTGTTAAACTGGGGTTTAGACATAAATTAAAAGAAAAATAAGAAGTATTTAATCATTTCCTTGTTTTACGCTACTGTCTTCTCGCCTTTCGTTGTATTCCTGGAGAGCAGACGTCTCCGTAGGAGCATGAAAACAAACAACGATTTGTTTTCAGCTCTGAAATTAAGTAGTTTCTTAATTTCATGAGCCATCCCTCTGTCTGCGCCAACGTAAATGTCGAAAAGGCTCGACCTTATGACAGTAGCATTTCTAAAATTTAATCATTTCCCTGCTACAATTAAGCTGCTGGTTAAACTTACATCGCCGCGGGAGCGAATCTTATCCATAATAAAAGTGCCTAATTCTTCTGCTCCAGAAGTGTTAATCTTAGCGATTACGTCCCACTCCCCAAATAGAATATGGGCATCTTCTACTTCTGGAAATTCTTTTAGAACATCTAGCATTTCTCTTTCTTTTCCGTCTTTTATAGATATAAGTACAAACGATTTCATGTTTTCCACCCCGGTTATGGTATCAAAGAAGGCAGATTATTTAAGATTTCCGGAGAAAACTTAATAAGTTGGAGAATTAATAAAATAAGTTATGGTTAGAGGCCGGCCCCTGAAAAGTCCCATCCGACAGAACATTATTGAGATTCTCTATTATCTACATGAGGGGTATGGTTATCAAATTTCTAAAATTTATTTAGAAATCTTTCCCAAGGTAGTACAAAGAAGCATTTATCATCATTTGCGCCAGGGAGTAAAGACCAAAGAGATAGAAGTGAAAGAAATCAAGCAGGAAACGGGAGATTTTTCTTGGGGCAGTACGGTAGAAAAGATTATTTATGCTTTAGGTCCACAAGCTGAACCTAAAGGGGAGCCCAGAGTTAAAGAGTATTTGGAAAGAATCGGACGAAAATAAAATTATATCTTAAACAATCTTTGCGCATTCTTATGGAAAATAAGTTCTTCCTCTTCCTTACTCAACTTGAAACTCTTTACAAAATTAACATACTCCTTCTGAATAGAAGAGTATACTGAAGGATG
>JBBSWE010000012.1:0-1272 GCA_038046445.1 Nanobdellota archaeon
TAATTTTCCAAGTGCTCCATCAGAAAGGGTTCGATACTTTATATACAATAAAAAATCTCCATTCCAGACCCTTTGCTACAGAAATACCAATGCGTCGACTCTTCCCAATTGTCCCAACCACAAACCCATCATCAAACACTTTCAATTTCTCTCCCATTTTGCTTCCATTAAACTGTTTATCGATACCTAACGCCCGGCACAACTTTCCCGGTCCGGAACAGAGATTATGGAGATTATCAGTTTTTCTTCTTCTCTTCATTGATTCAATTCCGGAAAGCGGCTCCACGGCTCGTATTAGCACTGCTCCGGGAGTTCCATTCTTTTCCGTGGTAAAATTCAAACAATTATACATCCCGTAAATCAGATAAACATAAACATGGCCATAAGTATCGTACATCAAAGCGCTTCGGTCGGTTTTAATAAAGGCGTGGGAAGCAGGATCATTTTTATACGCTTCCACTTCGACGATGCGAGCAGAACATCCATTTACTACAATCACTTTACCTAAAAGTTCCTTGGCTACAATTAAAGTATCACGAGCAAAGAACCGGAGTGAAAGTACTTTCATGTTTCGATTGAAAATAGAAGCATTACTTCAACACCACTTTACATTCATTCTTCACGCACTTAATCTCTCCTTGGCCGCAATCCAGCGTTTCCGGAACACATTCCATAGTGCAAAGCATTCCTTCACATTTCGGCGCATTCTGAGAATTCACTGCTTCTTTAGCATGGCAGCAGCTGGCCGGAACACAGTCTGCATCTTTCTGGCAGAGTTTATTCTCTGAAACATTGCTGACAGCTGGAGTACAAGAAACCAACCACAAACTTACTATTAATAACAACACCAAAGCATATTTCATTATTTCCCCTCTTCTTTTTATCTTTTCCATCCCGGACAATGAATGGTTTCTCCTAAAGGAACTCCGCGGAATTTCCCCCACACATCTACATTCATCCATTTTCTATTAAGTCTTAATTGAGAATAATAATGAATAAATATTAATTGATGGAGATCGGAGACATATTTTAAACGGATATCTTTCTTAGGTAAACGTAACCGCATACAGCGATTGAATAAGATATTATACATATGACAAGGAAAACTTTTTCCAGAGAGATTCCAAAGATTTCGATAGAAAAGGCTTCGCCAAAAACGTTTATACCAACAATGCTTCAACATAGGATAACGTTCGGCAATAAGACGATAACAATGACAAATATATTTATCAAGGGATTCATTCTTCCAAGAAACTTTTTGTAGATATTTGT
>JBBSWE010000013.1:0-4518 GCA_038046445.1 Nanobdellota archaeon
AACGGTTAAATCAGCATTAAGATGGTACCAAAAACCAAAATTTTCTCCCAGCAGGGGATTAATCTGCTTAGAAAAATCTTCTTTAACTTTATCCCAGCAATGATTTCCTTCTAAGGCGAGAGCCTGGTCATTACAATCTTGTGCCCATTTATCAGAGGGACTGTATGTTCCTTTGAATCCTTTTCCGGTTTGCCACTGCAAGAAATGGTGAAAAGCGCGAAGGTAAGTGGGGACAGAATCTTCTTTGATGCTGCCGGCCTGGATTTCAGTAGTAAAAAAATCTACTTGGCTCTGGGGAAAATGCTGGTGATAAGCATCTCGTAATGGCTCAACTAAAAGCGGATGGATTGAGAAACTAGCGGGAGGATTACTTAAATCTCCAGCATTGTAAGAGCTGGTAAGACGTGGAGTAAGAGTGATGCTTAAAGCTGCGATAGCGGCAGCAATTCTACGGGCAAAACCACTTCTAAAACGTTTCAATTTTATAAACTACCTCCTGACTTTCTTTATCTTTCATCTGAATAAAGGTTATTATTGTATCATCGCTGCATTTATAATTGATACAAGCAGCCTGTTTAGGGCAATCTAATTTTGAAGTGCAGGATTTATCCAAGCGATATTCAAAATAATTTTCTCCTACGTCCACGGGAATAAGTGTAGCACCTTGAAACTGCCGTGCTATATAAGGAAGAACTTCTGAATCAGGTAAACCTTCCGGAGGAATTATGCCACGTTTGATTAGAAATTTTTGGTTAGTAAGCCAATTTCTGTATATCTCGCTCTTTCCGGGATCAAAATATTGCAAACTTCCTTCTAAATCATTTTTAGCAAAAGCTTTTATCCATAAGTCAAATACTTGCTGAGGTGTTTCAGCAAGGGGTGTATCATGGACGCATTGATGTTCTACACAAACTTCTTCCTTTTGCTGATTACAATCATTATCCGAGTCGCAAGCACTACCTTCAGGACCGCTACAGCCAACGTAAGAGATAGCCATAATCCCTACTAATAATAGTGCAATAATAATAGTTGTTATCTCTACGGCAATTTTCCGAACCGAAGCGCTTCTAAAACGAGCCAATTTTATAGACCACCTTCTGTGTTGATTTGTCATACATGGGAACAAGAATTATTCTTTGATCAATATTACATTTAGAATCGATACAAGCAGCCTGTTTAGGGCAATCTAATTTTGAAGTGCAGGATTTATCCAAGCGATATTCAAAATAATTTCCTTTCACTGCGATGGGAACCAACGCCGCGCCTTGAATTTGTCTGGCGATGTAAGGAAGAACTTCTGAATCGAGTAAACCCTCCGGAGGAATTATGCCGCGTTTGATTAGAAATTCCTGATTAGTAAGCCAATTTCTGTATATCTCGCTCTTTCCGGGATCAAAATATTGTAAACTTCCTTCCAAATCGTTATTGATAAAAGCTTCTGCCCATAGATCAAATACTTGTTGAGGTGTTTCGGTGGGCGATTGATATGGAACACATTGATGTTCTATACACACTTCATTGTTTTGGCGGTTGCAATCCTTGTCCGAACCGCAAGAACTACTTCCAGAACTACTACAACCAAAGTAAGAAACAGCTAGAGTCCCTGCTGTCAATAATGCGATTAAGCCCCTTCGAATCGTTCTCATTTGCTATAACTATTGAATAGTAAGAGAGATTTATAAATGTTATCCCTATTTCCAGAAGGATGGCTAATAAGAAAGGTGCTATCGGGATGTCCGTAGAGACTTTGGTGATTGTTATCATCTCTTTAGTCGTTTTAATCGGAGGAATCACTTTATTGTATAAATGGATTGGCGGTGCAGAATCAATCAAATCTAGTTTAGATGAACAGACCAATTCTGAGCTGGAACGATTATTGGTAGAGCAGGGGAAGCAAGTGGCTCTGCCTCGAAATGTAGCCGATTTAACTCGAGGAGAGAATCATGTTTTTGGAATAGGTATTTTGAATACCGGAGATGAGAATAAATTCAAGATAGAAGTACTTACTCCTCTGGAAATAGCGGATCAGGGGGGGAAAATCGTGCCAGTACATATTGATCCTGCCGCTTGGCTGCTTTATGATGACCAGCCGATAGATTTGAAACAAGGGCAGCACGTTAAAGAGTTTATCAACGTCAATGTGCCTAAAGAGAATACTCCTTTAGGCCAATATATTTTTTCGGTAAAAGTGAAATGTATCCAGTGTAAGGATTCTTCTGGGAAAACAGAAGATGAAAAACAATACGGCAATACCCAAAAGATTATCGTGAATGTGAAAGGGTAAGTTTGACTGGATTCAAAAGGTGTTATTTATTTTAGCATCTTTTCTAAAAATATTTTGGGGTCTCTCGCTTTAACTACAGCATGCGCCAGTAATACTCCTGCTGCACCTAATTTTAACGCTTGCAGCAGATCTTCTCGAGAATGGATTCCTGCCCCGCACAAGAGTTTTGTCTTTGGGCTAGCTTCCTTAACCAACTTTACAGCTTGAAGAATAATCTTGGGATTAGCAGAAGTTACAGAAATATTTCCTCCAATCAACTCTGCCGGTTCGTAAGCGAGATAATCTGGCTTCATATTGGCGATATTTTGGATGTCTTTCAAATTAGAAGCGCACACTACACTTTGCATTTTCAATTTCCGGCACTTTTCTACTTCAATTTTTATTTCTGGAAGTTTCAAGATGTTTTCAGAATGATTGATAATAACTCCACTGATTTTCCACGCTTTCAATTCTTCTAAAGTTACACTTCCGGTATGCGCTCCTAAATCGTTAGAGTCAGAATGCTGGGCGAAGAGGAGCAGAGAATGATTTTTGTTCTTCAGCGTTCTGGCAATCTCTACTATATCCAATGTAGTTGGGCTGATTCCTATTTGATACTTCTTAGACTTAACTTTAGCTATCTTTTGAGCCAGAAGTATTCCTTTCTTTCCAATAGATTCAGGATATACTTTAAAGTTGATTAAGATTAACGGTTTCATTCAGACCTCTTTTTGCTGAGTAGAAAATGTCGCGAATCGCGCCAGCGAGGGACGTTAGCTATTCCTTGGACGGGTAGTTTGCCGACCGAACCGATAATTTATTGGTCATCGGGACGGACCCGAGCGAGACATTTTCTACAAAGTTATAATTGTTAGAAAGTATTTAAATATTACTTAAAACAGTATGTGCATAGCTCGTTCGCACCCTGCCTCATCATATGAGTGGTAGCAACTTGTCGTAACACTCATGATGGCAGGGCATAGCTTGTCTGGCGAATAGTCCTGTGCTCACTGGCCCGTTTGGCGCTATGCACATACTTAAAACAAGTTTACAGCGTTCTTATGGCCATATCAAACGCTACTTCATCGAATAAGGTTCTTGATCGGTAACGTGTTTCAAATTTCTCGTAAAGGGTATCATGTTTTTTATTTCTTATTTCTATCCATCCCTCTCGCTCTGCTTTGACTTTCTCTCTTCTTTTTCTGCCTAAAACCGCTCCGAGGGCTCCGCCCGCAGCCGTTCCACCGACAATTCCACCAGTTACTGCCATAAATGGTTGCACTTCTGTGGGATAGATGCTTCCGACAATCAGTCCTAACATCATTCCCGCTACTGAACCTATTCCTGCTCCCCAACTTCCCCATAAATCTCCCGTATACTTGTACTGGCTCTTAAACTGCGGGGTAGATAACAATCTATTCCGTTGAAGATGGAATTGATCTAACTCTTCTTGATTTTCGAAAAGAAGATACGCTAAATCATGTTCTTCTGCTTCATCCGGGAAGGGGTTTCCCATAAAAACTGCTTCTAATTTTGATTCTCCCAAATAACTACTGGGGCGGGTAAAGGGGCGGATAAAATAAACTTCCTTAAAATGATTTTCTCTTCGCTCATATCCCCGAGGACCAAGAAAGTGTTGATCTAACGCTTCATCAATATTTACATTTTCTCGCAGATATATTTTTCTAAAATCGGAGGGATCCATCCTTGTTGCTCTGACTGGCTAGTTTATAATAATTATGCTACTTTAAGATATAATCTTTCCTAACCGAAAACCGCATTTGTTTAGCATCTTCAACGCTGTGGAATGTTTCACCTCATAGCAGACGTTCCCCGTAAGGGACCACCCCCTTGTCTGTTCTATGTGTAATAAGAGTAGCGTTGACCTGATGATGCTAAACAAATTTAGAAACTTACTTTACTTTATACTCCACATCAATCACTTCCTTATTTGAAGCGATTTTGGTATGGTGGGTATTATTAGCGGAAGGATCTTGCTTTCCTACTTTGCGCAAAGTACGGATGAAATAGCCGATAAAGAACAGAATTACAGCAATCGGTAAGATTAACACAAAAAAGCTGAACACCATCAACAAAATCAAGACAATGATTGCAATAACTACTAAAAACGCGATTCCAATCTTAATCTTTCGGGTTAAGGTGGTCATCTTTAAGTAAAAAGCTTAATCCTATTAAAAAGCTTGCTAAAATAATAGTTTGGAGAAAGATTATAATACCAATATTTGTAAAGAAAT
>JBBSWE010000014.1:0-3375 GCA_038046445.1 Nanobdellota archaeon
TATTCCAATATTGTCCAGAAGAGATTTTTAATTGCTGGTAATCAATCATAAGAACAAGAATAAAATAAAGTATAAAAACTTAACTTTTTTTAAATTCAAACCCGAAAGGTTTAAATATATGACTTGTTAGGTCATACCTGTATGAGGCATAGATGCAAATACTGATTGACGGGCTGAATGTATTTTATAATGAGAAAGTAAGGTTGGTAAAAACGCTTATGAAAAGAGAATTTTCCGGGGAGTATCCTGAACCGCTGAAGTGGGCGCTTCAAATGCTTTACTTTAACTGCGAGGAGTGGGTAGAAATATGTCGAATTGACAACTATCCTCACGAGAAACAAATCGGAAGCCACGTTCATGTTTACGGGAGAGATAAAGTCAAGAAAGTTAAGCTTACCTTCCCGGAAGCGGATGAAGTTATCAAAGAAATTAGTGCAAGAATATTGAAAGATGTGTTTGATGAAGAAATAAACTTTGAATAGAGGAAATGAAAATGGATTGCGAGATTAAAATTGTCGGTTCGATTAGCCAATATAATAAAAAAATGAATGAAAGAATAAGCAAGGGAACTTTGAATGGTCCGGAAAGAGGAATAGTAATGACTCCAGAGACTTTTAATAAAGTGTTCAGCCCGGAAAGAATAAAGCTTTTGCGCAGGATTTACCGAAATAACATTAATAGCATTTATCAGCTGGCTAAAGAACTGGGAAAACCTTACGAAGTAGTGTTCAGAAATATAAAATATCTTGAAGGAATTGGATTAATTAATATCGTAGAAAAGAATCACAAGAAAATTCCACATCTTTCCTGCAAAATGTCCATTGACTTATTCACCAGTGCAGGGATTGAAACGTAGAACTTAACTTTTCTTTTTCTTAAGCTTATCCAGCTCTTTCAACTTTTTTTCAAGCAAAGTGTCTCTATCTTTCAATAAAGATTGATAATGTTCTCGCGTAATATCTTTACGTTCTGCTAATCGCTGATAGAATTCGTGCACTGGGACTATTCCCGAAGCTTCTTTCAATGCAACGAGATAATCCGCGAGAGAGAAGCCATCTCTTCTTAAATACAATTCTTCGTAAGCTGTGTAAACTCTAGTTGTGTGCTCTTCTATTAGAATCCTACCTGTGGTTGGATTCCGGAACAATAAATCACTATCATCAATAGACATTTTATCTCCAACAACTACCACTTCTAAAATCTAAAAAACTTAACTTCTCTTAAACTCGCCAGCAATGTCGATCAACTCAACATGTCCTAAGAATACGCCACGGCAGCAGTATCGTTCCAAACCGAGAGAGTCCATTATCTTCTTGACGTCTTCGCCCTTCTTCACTTTCTCTTGGAACTCTTCCCACAAATGTCCTACGGGTTTGCCGCAGGAAAAACAACGTATTGGTATAATCATCTTAAGGTTAAAAACTTTAGTTTATTTATAAACGTTTCTGCTTTCTGGCCAGTTTATTTTGTGAGTGAGGGCTTGGTCAATAGTGCCTGCTTTCTTAGTCTTATTTCTTATTTGTTAATCTCTTCTTAGAATTTCCTGCAATCTTCCGGTCATCTGCCTTAACTCTTCGTTCTAATTTTCTAATATCTTCTTCAGGAGGGAGGTTTTCTGGAACAATATTGTTTTTTGCCAAAACTCTTCTCATTTCCTTATTGTTCTTAATATGTTCATCAGTAATTCTTGGTTCACCCTGTAAATCTTTATGTTTAACATTAAAATTTGTGATTTCAGTGGCAAAATTCTTTGCAGCAATAGTAACCGTAGGTAAAAAATCAGCCAAAGGTCTGCTTGGAGGGATATTCAACTTTGTTTTCATCTGTTTAGTGTCCTTTCCACCGAACAAAGCTTCATCACCCTTACTTCTTATTCGAGCAAATCCATAATCATCTACACCACGCTCATAAATTAGTTTAGATAATTCTGTTTCTGAAGTGATTAATTTATTCCTGGCTTCAAACCTTTCTTGAAGAGCAATTCTTTGTTCAATTAATTCTTGTTTTCTGGTTTGGATAGCGAAATAACTTTGGGCAAAAGCTATCTCTTCTTTCCGCGGATCACCATTCTGAGCGATTAAGTAACAAGCGTATCTGGTGAGTTTATAATCTTCAATTTCTCTTTCGGTTTCTGAACCAATCTTAACCTTTTTCCTGACCTCAGGAAAATGGTTTGAAATATTTTGTCCCGAATTCTTACAAGCTTCTTTAGCCTTTTCGATAACTAAACTAAAATTTTCCCATTTAAGATATCCTAAAAGAATCTGTAAATCCCGAGCAAACCAAAATTCTATTCCCTTCTCTTGGTGGGCATAATCTTGAAAGGATTTGTGCAGTTTAGTGATTATTAGTTTGTCCATTTTCTTATTAACCTGTTCGATTATTATATCTTAATCTCTTTCTATTTTCTTTTTCTGGCTCTTGAAGGTAATTCTCTGGACTGACTACTGTTTCTCCGGATTCTAATTCTACTTGCTTGCGAGCCGTACCGGCTATTCTTCCTCCAATTTTTGCTGCTTCCTTATTCTCTGGCATTCCTTGAGCATTCTTACCTCGAGCGATTTTAGTGGTGGAAGCTTCTCCCAGCATCGTGAAAATTAATTCTAAATCGTTCATATGGTCGCGCAGGTTTTCTTTCTTTAATCCTTTGAATTTAGCATATTCTTTTGGTGTCTTATCAAAGGTAGCCTTAGAAATTTCTGCAGTCAAGATTCCATATTCTTTATCTGTTTTAATGTCTCTTTTCTTCCATTCTTCCGTCAACTCATCTCTTACAGCAATTCCTCTGACTCTTTTCTCAATCCATTCTTCTGAATAACCTTTAGCTTGATAGAGCTCTCTCATCCGTTTTTGAGCAAGTTCTGGATTTTGGATTTCTTGGACTCTTTCATAGCCCACTCGAGCTAACCATAGTTTGAAAGGTTCTGCTTTCTTGGAAGGTATAGATTGGATTATACGAAATAAAGATTCAGTATTAGCGCAGTCGGTTTCTCTTAATTTTCCATCTTCAGCGGTTAATTTCAACTGTCGACAAAATGTCGATAGTTCAATTCCACCCAATTCTGCTTCTCTTTGCTTCAACCTGTACCAATAATCTTTAGCATCTACACTTTCAGTTAATGCACTAACAATATCTATAACTGAAAACCACCATTCGTCATTCTGCCAGATTCTTCTGATTTTCTTTCCTTCAAATACAGCCAAAGCATTTTCCATTTCAACCACCTGATTAAGCTTAAAGCAGAGGTGGTTTATATAGTTAAGCCGGAGTTGACCAGTGGGTAGTGGCCCTTTTGGAACGGCTGAAACGGCAGAATTCCGAGATTAAGCCCCAACGGCATTGGACAGGATGTGTCCAATAGGAAGATCCGAAGG
>JBBSWE010000015.1:0-4558 GCA_038046445.1 Nanobdellota archaeon
AAGGAGTATTTTTTGTTTAAAAACGAGGAATCACTCACAAAGCGAATTGTGCCTTCCAACAATAACCTTTTTAAACTCCTCCTCTTCACTTCCAGTTATGAAATTCCCGAACTACACTCATACTGAAGTGGAGCCAAAAGTATTGGAATATTGGCAGCATAATAAAATTGTAGAAAAGCTTAGAAAGAAGTACGAAAAAGGGCCAAAATTCTATTTTTTGGACGGACCCCCTTACACTTCCGGCCGATTTCATTTAGCACACGCTTGGAATTATTCTTTGAAAGATTTCATTTTAAGATATAAAAGAGCCCAAGGGAATCATGTTTGGGATAGAAACGGCTTTGATATGCACGGTTTGCCTACGGAACATAAAGTTATTGAAAAGTTCAACTTACAGACGAAAGAAGAGATTAAAAAGTTTGGCGTAGACAAATTTGTAGCTGAATGTGAAACTTACTGTCAAGAGATGGCCAAGATAATGACTAAGGATTTGCAACGGATGGGAGTTTCTTTTGACGTTTCTGATCCTTACATGCCTATTAAATCTGAATTTATGGAAGGAGAATGGCAATTAATCAAGAAAGCTCACGAGCAAGATTTATTGTATTTTGGAGAGAAAGTAATCACGTGGTGTGAATTTTGTGAAACGGCCCTAGCTAAACATGAATGTGAATATGAAAACCGTTTAGAAGATTCTATCTTTATCAAATTCCCAGTTAAGGGAAAGAAGAAAGAATACCTGATTGCTTGGACCACCACTCCTTGGACTATTCCTTACAACCTGGCTATAATGGTAAATCCAGAATTGGATTATCTCAAAGCAGAAATCAGCGATCCGACGGGAAAAGATAAAAGTAAAGAAGTATGGTATCTATCCAAAGCCTTGGCCGGAGCTGTTGTACAAGCTGTAGCTGGAAAGAAAATGAAGATCATTGAAGAATTCAAAGGGAAGAAGTTGGAAGGATTAGAATATGTTCATCCTCTCGAAAAAGAAATATCCTTATTTAGCGAATTGAAAAAGAAAAGTAAAAATGTGCATACCGTAATTATGAGCGAACAGTATGTAGATACTTCTGCTGGTACCGGATTAGTTCATTGCGCTCCCGGCTGCGGACCAGAGGATCAAGAAGCCTGTAAGCCTTACAAAATTCCGGCTTTCAACAATCTTAAAGAAAACGGTTTCTTTCCAGATGGAATGGGAAAGTTTAGCGGCTGGAGGGCTAAGGTTGATGATGCTAAATTTATTGAAGCACTCAAAGAAACGGGTTGTATTATTGCGGTTACGGATGTAGAGCATGAATATCCGCACTGCTGGAGATGTCATAAACCGGTGGTATTTAGAATGACCCATCAATGGTTCTTGAAAACAGAAGCCATTAAAGAAAAAATTATCAAAGGAAACCAAAAAGTACATTGGGTTCCGGAATCAGCTAACAACGCTTACGAATCATGGGTTAAGAACTTAAGAGATAATTCTGTTTCTCGACAAAGATTTTGGGGAACTCCTATTCCTATCTGGACTTGTAAGAAGTGTAAAGAAATCAAAGTTATCGGTTCCAGAAAAGAGATTGAAGAAAATGGAGGCAAAGTTCCTGAAAACTTACATATTCCTTGGATTGATGCGGTTACTTTAAAATGTAAATGTGGAGAGATGATGCATCGCTGTCCAGACATTATCGACGTATGGGTAGATTCAGGAACTACCAGTTGGAACTGCCTGAATAATGATCCTAAGTTAATCAAAGAATGGTATCCGGCTGATGCCATTTTAGAAGCTAAAGAACAGACCAGATTATGGTTCAGCATGTTATCTATCTGCTCTTACATTTATTTTGGCAAAAATGCTTTCCAGAATGTTTATGTGCATGGGATGCTTAACGATATCGAAGGAAAAAAGATGTCGAAGAGCTTAGGCAATATCGTTTCTCCTTATGAATTGATTGACAAACACGGAGCAGACATCTTAAGATATTATATGTGTCAAAATAATGCTGGAGTAGATATTAATTTCAGTTGGGAAGAAGCGGCTACTAAAGCAAGATATCTACAAATCTTATGGAACGTACACAAGTTATTGATTAATCTCGCTAAAGAAAATAAAGTTAATCCCTTTGAATTGAAGAAAGAAATGATGTATAATTTGATGAGCGTAGAAGAGAAGTATATTATTTCTCGCCTTAATTCTACTATCAAGAGAGTAACCGAATTGTTTGAAGAATATCGTCTAGATGAAACAATCAAGCCACTGGAAGAATTATACTTAGAACTAAGCCGAACTTACATTCAAATGGTAAGAGATAAGTCTGCCATAGGAGAAGATCAAGAGAAAGAAGTGGTTATGTACACTATGGCTACAGTATTATTAAACTTTTTAAAGATGTTCAACATTATTTGTCCTTTCATCTCTGAAGCAATTTATTTGAATTTGCAAGAAGAGTTTGGATTGAAAGAGGAAGGTGTCTCCCATTTTGCTTGGCCTAAAGCTGAAGAAAAATACATTGATACTAAACTAGAAGAAAGTATGACTCTAGCCCAAAATGTGATGCAAGCCGTTTTGAACGCCAGAGAAAAAGCTAAATTAGGATTAAGATGGCCAGTAAAAGAAATTATTATTATCGCTAACAAACCAGAAGTAAATTATGCAGTTAAAATCATGAATGAAGTTTTGAAAACGCAACTTAATTCGAAAGAAGTTAAGATAGTAGAAAAACTTCCTGGATTAAAACTTAAAATAAGACCGGACGGAAGCAAGATTGGCCCAGCCTTTGGTTCAGTTTCCGGACAAGTCATTGCTAAATTAACTATCGATAGTCCCGAAACTATCTTGGGTCATATTGAAAAAGAGAATTCTTACAATTTCGAGATTGATGGCAAGCAGATTAAAGTAACTCGAGAAATGTTGCATTTGGAAAGAGAAGTGCCTAAAGATTATCAAGAAGCAGATTTCGGTGCTGGATTTGTTTACGTCAGCTTGATTAGAACACCAGAATTAGAAGCAGAAGGTTTTGCTAGAGAGATTATGAGAAATGTACAACAACTACGTAAGGAATCCGGATTAGAAAAGTTGGACCGCATTAAATTGCACCTTAAAGCTAATACGGAGATGCAAAAGCAGCTGCTTAAGTTTAAAGTAGATATCGAAGAAAAAGTGGGCGCAGAAAAGTTGGAATTCGTAGCTAAAGCCTTGACTTTCCACAGCGAGTTCAAGATTAAGAA
Source organism: Nanobdellota archaeon (assembly GCA_038046445.1). Taxonomy (GTDB): domain Archaea; phylum Nanobdellota; class Nanobdellia; order Woesearchaeales; family GW2011-AR9; genus JACRPH01. The sequence continues at coordinate 3,217 of JBBSWE010000015.1, forward strand.
CGACCAATTTGAAGCTTGGTTAGAGAAAGTTTAATTTCTTAAATTAATACCTTACTCGTCGTTCTAATTATGCGGAACATAAACTTCTGATCCTTTTTTATAAGTAACATAATTTAATCTAGTCCCATAATTTACTTGATCACGTAATTCATTGATATCATCGCCGTTTCTCATTTCTTTAGGAATGATCACCAAATAAAATCCTTCTACAAAAGGAGTAAAAGCTCCTTGAGCATAATTTTCTACCAACTGCTTCATCAGATCCTTTCTTTCGTGATCGGTTTGAACTTCAGTTCTCTTAAGAACTTTAGATAAAGCTTTACATACTCCTTGGTATCTAGCAAAAGATTGATCAAATCTTAATTTGGAATTTTTAGAATCTAAGCTGTCTATGAAGGGTTCAACCATAGCAATATCTTCTACTTCTGAGTATAATCTGTCTGCTAGTTCTTTAATTCTGGGAACTTCTGCTGCAATCCTTTTTCCTCTTATTTTTGAATACTGTTTAAGTATGCTTTTTACTGCAGTTAGATCAAACCTACCTGCTACTCCGTAAGATAAAGTTAAAGATTCTGCTCTTTTTATTTGCGTAATATTTTCATCTTGCACCAACACTCCAGGTTCAACATTTTCGGAATAAGAAATAATCTCTCCTAAGATCGTACTTAAGGCAAATCCGAATACTTCTCCATCTTTAGAAGAATCTTCTCTTAAGAAGCAATAATCATCTATGAATTTAGGAGTATAATGCCCTTCTTTCAATTTACCGATTATTTGTGGAACAATGAAACGACTTAATAGCTGAACTGATTCCTGACGTACACGACCTAAATCGTATCCTTGAGATTTTAAATTACAGGAATGTAAGGAAATCACTTCATCTAAAGTTTCCGCAAGAGGTTTCTCACTAGAGAAGCTAATCACTTCTTGACATAATAATTCACACAGCTTAACTTCTTTTAACATAGCCGGACTAAAAGAGGGGAAAGAGTTAAAGGTTATTACCTATAAATAAGAAGAAATAAGAATATATACCATTAATTTATTATAAAATAAATTTAGATTTATTTACCTCGTAAATTATTATCAGGTGAATTTATTTCAATTTTTGAATTAGGAATATTATTAAATATAAAACAAAAGAAGATATTTTAAATATTTTAAATTCAAATTCTAATAATAAATTAAATAGAGATCATAAAAGAAAATTTACTGAAGCATTATTGTAATAAAATTATTTTTTTTTTTTTAACAATTTTTTTTATTTAAGATTAGAAGAAATAAAAAATTCAAATAGTGATGAAAGCTATGATCATCATTCACCACTTATTTATGAAAAAAA
>JBBSWE010000016.1:0-11931 GCA_038046445.1 Nanobdellota archaeon
CATCTTTAGAGATAGTAATGTCATTGGTGGCTTTTTCACTGACCATAGTCAAAATCAATTCCCAATCAGTCATATGATCACGTAGATTTTGATTAGGTTTACCTAATCCCTTAAATTGCTTGTATTCGCTAATGGTTTTACCCCAAGTAGCTTTACTAATTTCGTTAGTTAGAATGGCAAAGTCTTTTTCTTGCTGAATACCACGATTTTTCCATTCGTCTGTGAGTTCCTGCCTTATAGCAATCCCTCTTAATCTTTTATCTATCCAATCTTTAGGATATCCCTTAAGTTCGTAATATTCTTTAACTCTATCTTGGGCTATTTCGGGATTTTCAATCTCTTGGATACGTTCATAACCTACTCGGGCTAACCACAGTTTGAACGGCTCGGCTTTTTTGGAAGGAATGGATTGAATGATACGAAATAAAGATTCAGTATTAGCGCAGTCAGTTTCGTAATATTTTCCATCAGCAGCAGGCAATTTCAGTTGTAAACAAAATGTTAACAACTGACTTTCTCTTCCTTTCAATACGCCCCAATACTGTCTAGGACTGGGGCTGTCGGTTAGAACTTCAATTACGTCCACCACCGAGAAATACCATTGCTCATTGTGCCAAATTCTGCGGATATCTTTCCCTTCAAAGACCACTAAAGCATTTACCATAATCAGCCTAAGAGTAGGACTCCTTTATATACCTTAGCCGGACCTGACCAGTGGCTTAGGGATTTTTGGATTTTACGGGCTGATTCTTGAAAATTTGGCAGAATTAAGGGTTGACCAGTGAGGTGTCCAGTGGGTTCGCCCAAAAGGGACGGCTGCTCACCAGAAAAATATCAAAACGATTTTCCCAACGAAAGGATTAAAAATAGCCTAAAGTTTAACCTGTTTTGTGGGCCTATAGTATAATGGATACACTGCTTAAGCAATTAGGCAGTAGCCAGAAAGAACAAACGGCTTCGGTCAAGTACTAGCAATGAGACGAGCAGGTGCTGGCAAGATACCGTTAAATCAGGGTTCGAATCAGTTCATTCGCCAACTGGGAGCGAGGTGCGGCATTCACTGCCGTTCAGCCCCACTAATTGACAACGAACGACGAAAGTCCCTGTAGGCCCGTTTTATTATTTTTCTTAATATTCTCTTCCCCTAATTTTCTTCTTAAGGTAGAATAAGGTAAACACTCCTCCAAAAAGATACAAAAAAGGTAACAAAAGCTCTTTAGTGCTTACCTCTACGGGTTCTACACTAATGGGATAACCTTGTTCTCTTAAAGCCGATTCCAAATTCGGAGTGCCATAATCTACCCCAGATAGGTTCTCTTCAACCAAATCATGCATCTGAAGATATTCTGGAGAAGTTTCTTTTCCAAGTAATTGGTTATTATCAATTATCTGTTCTAAATTTGCATCCAATAAAATTTGATCCTCTTTAGACAATTCACGCGAATTGCTAGCCTCATACATAATTCTCTGTACTTTTGTTTTAGCCGATTCCACTCCTACAACTAATTCCTGCCGATACTGTTCCTTAACCTTTGTATCAAGATTATCTCCAAAGTCATATTTAGCGCTCCCGACGCAGGAAACCGCCGCAAGGGACAACAAGTATTTTCCAATTTTTTTGAGGTATTCATTCATTCTTTAGTTTCACCTTTTTGGTTTTATACTACTATTTAGATACAACAAGTATATTAACTTTTAGGATTATAAATTAATAAAAATAACAAAATTTAAATATAAAATGTAATTTATAGGATAAATATGCTTAAAATAGACTTAATCGATAGAAAAATACTCTACGAGTTAGATCATAATGCTCGCCTTCCTTTAACGCAGATGGCTAAAAAACTGCGCATTTCTCGCGAGACCTTAAATTATAGAATCAAAAACTTGGAGAAAGAAGGAGTTATTACCAAATACGTGGCCCAGATTGACCCCACCAAATTAGGATATTCGGTTTTCAAGCTGTTTTTCAAGTTCCAGAATTTGAGCAGAGAGAAAGAGAAAGAATTATTGGATTGGCTAATCAATAATCCTTACATTTATTGGGTGGCCAGTTCCAAGGGCAAATGGGATTTGAATATTACGGTCTTCGCCAGAAATATTAGTCATTTAGATGAAATCTTATCGGGATTTATCAACAAATTTGGATCATTCATCGCTGAACAGGAATTCAACACCACCTTAAAAGTAGGAATCTTAAGTAAAAATTGGCTTATGGAAAGTAAAAAAGAACGGGAATTGCGTTCCTTTGGAGCAGAATCAAAAGATCTCAACTTAGACCAAATTGATGTAGAGATATTGAGATTACTGGCCAATAATGCCCGCATGAATGTCTTAGAAATGGCTAAGAAGATTAAGAGTACGGCCAGAATTGTAGCATACAGAATCAAAGATTTAGAGAAAAAGAGAATAATTTTAGGATATTCTATTTCCGTAGATTACGAGAAGCTAAGTAAACAATTCTTTAAGGCCAATATCTTTTTCAACGTTCTGGACAGGAATACCAAGAAAAAAATTGAAGAATACTGCAAAAGCCGACCCAACATTATCTATTTCATCTTTTGCGTGGGCAGCTGGCCCTTAGAGATAGAATTTCTGGTTAAAGATAATTCTGAATTTTACCAAGAGATGGATTTGTTTCGGGAGCAGTTCCCAGAGATGAAAGGACACGAGACCTTGATCTTCCCCAAGGAATATAAGTTTGAATGGATGCCCGCATGTTATGGAATAGATAACGTTCGTTTAACGAATTAACCAAAAAGCTTAAATAGTTGCCAATTGTTAATACATTAAATGACTACGATAACCGAGGACCTGCTGAATAATTTCAAGGAATTTTTGGATAGTGCAGAAAGAGATTATCAAGAACAAAGATATAATCCGGCAATTTCATCTTATTTCAAAGCTATCGCTATTCTTTGTGATTATCAAATCTACAAAACACAAGGATTGCTTCCAAAGAATCATAAAGAAAGGTTCTTATTCTTAGAAGTTCATTATAAAGAAGCTTACATTATCATTTCTCCTTTGTTTAGAGAATATACTGATAGTTACAACCTGCGCATCCATAAAGAACAGGTTCAGAGGTTAAAAGAAAGTGTGGAAAGACTCAAAGAAATTTTCTCAATTAAAGCATAATTGGAAAAGCAGATGGAAAGATGAACTAATAGATATTTTAATATTTGGATCGGCAGTAAAAGGAAAACTTTCCCCTAATGATATTGATATCTGCCTGATATTCAAAGACCAGCCAAACTTAAGATTAGTTAAAGAAGTTGAATCATTGTTGGGAGAAAAATACCACGTTAGTTTCCTGAACGCCGAAAACTTTTTTCAGGAAGTACATTCCCTTTCCAAAACCATCTTCTTCGAAGGTGCAAGCATCATTACGGGGAAAAAACTGCCTGAAGCTTATGGGCTGGTGCCAAAATTACTTTATGCTTATGATTTATCCCCAGAGGCGCCCAGCAAAAAGGTTCGTTTTGTTTACTTATTAAGGGGAAGGAATGGTTCAGAGGGGTTAGTAAAAAAGTTTGGGGGAGGTTTTGTTTCAAATAGCGCTTTCTTTATCCCGCTGGAGAAAGATAAAGAAATGCAAGAAGTGCTGGACCAATGGAAAGTAAAATACACTCGTCAGAAGCTTTTGTTAATGGATTAACCAAAATAGAAAAGATAAGATGTTTTGTTAATATATTAACGGAAGACTAAATTAATCTCCAAAATAGTGAGGATATATCTTTTGAAGATAAGTTTTTTCCTGCTCTTCAAATTCAGCATCTCCTCGGTGAAACGCTATTCGAGTATCATCTTTCCGTACTATTAACACTTCATCCAAACTGCCCAAAGGAGCGTAATCAGTAAAATGTCTGGCGATGTAATCTCCTCCAATACATTCTCCGTGGATTTCTTTCTTCTCGACCAATGCGCCCATGTCAGCGGCTCGCGGACGCCAATGGCATTCTTCTTGCTTTGGAGAGCATCCTGCGACAATTGCACAAATTCCAGCTAAAATTATATTTTTATATTTCATTTTTATTCCTCCGTTCATCGTCTCTCTTATCAAGATAATCTACCACACGATAACTAACATAAGTTCCTAGAGGTGGACCCCAGAATATTATTCCTGCTGCTAAGAAAGGATGATAACCCTGAACAAAAGCATGAGATCCGGCTAAACTACCCACAACGCTAAGAGTAACTCCTATTCCAAAAATTATATCAGCCCGTCTTGTCCTTCTTTCAGACTCTTCAAAGACCGCATTTATTTCTTTAACAAGATTATCTTGAAGTTGGTCCAATTCATTTTCCAAATCGCTTTTATTAGTCATGTTTTGATTATCTTTTGATTTTAATAACAACTAAAGCGCCAGGAAAGTATTTAAGTAATAACTCTCCAATTTTAGAGAGTTATTTAGAAAGGTTTAAATAGAAGCAAACTATTTGTTTAGCATCTTCGAAATACTCGCAGAGACATTGTAAAAGTGGCATCCCCGTAAGGGACAACCCCCTACCACTCCCTAAGATGCTATCGAAAGTATTTCGACTTAATGATGCTAAACAAACTCTAACCACCATGGACACTTCCATCCTCGAAAACCTCGGACTAAGTCAAGGAGAGATTAAAGTTTATCTGACTCTCTTAGAAACCGGCTCGACCAAAGTTGGCACGATCATCGAGAAGTCTGGAATGGCTAGTTCTGCGGTGCATAATTCTGTGAACTCGCTTATTGATAAAGGTCTCATTACTTATATCAAAAAAGGAAAGATTAAGCATTATCAAGCTGTGCCGCCTAAACAATTGTTAGAATTCATTGAGGATAAGAAAAGAAAAATCCAAGAAATTTTGCCGGAACTGGAATTAAAGCAAAAATTGGCAGAAGAAAGGCAAGAAGCAGAGATTTTTGAAGGGACGAAAGGCATTATCACCATGCTTAATCTCTTAATCGAGAATACAAAGAGGGGAGAAGACTATCTTTTCTTTGCCATCAATGTGCCGGAGCAGAACGAAGAAATCCAAAAATTCTTCTTAAATTACGATTTGAAGAGAAAAGAAAAAGGATTAGTTGTTAAAGGCATTGCTCCCAAAGAAGAAAAAAAGTTGTTTGAGGGAAGAAGGCATCTGCGGATGAAATACACTAACCTGCCTATTCCTTCCAATATCAGTATCTGCAACGGAAAGATCTGCTTTTTTACTTGGGAAGCCAAGCCGGTAGGATATTTAATAAAATCAAAACAGCTAAGCCAGATTCATGCAGAATACTTTAAAAATATGTGGAAAATAATATAAATAAGAGAGTTATTGATACTTTATGAACAAAGATGCGGAGATGTGGATAAAACAAGCAGAGGAAGATTATAAGTCCGCCATTCTAAATTTTAAAAGTAAAGTATTTTATGTTGCTGCTTTTTTATGCCAGCAAGCTGTTGAAAAAGCCTTAAAGGCAGTTTATATTTATCAGAATAACAAACTAGCACCAAAGATACATGATTTAACCGAATTATGCCGCCAAACTAAAGCGCCGGAAGAGATTATCTTAATTGCCAGTAAAATTACTTCAGCATACATTTTTTCTCGTTACCCCGGAGCTGCACCAGAAATTCCTTCAAGATTTTACGATTCAACTCTGGCACAAGAATATTTAGAAAAAACTAAGATAATATTAGAATGGACCAAAAAACAGCTAAAATAGTGAATTCCTTTGCCAAGATTGCAAAAGAAGAGTATCCGGATTGCCAAGTATATTTATTTGGCTCTCGAGCTAAAGGTACAGCTAGGAAAGATAGTGATTATGATTTTATCTTAGTAAGCAAAGAGTTCAAGAAACAGAATTTCTTAGATAGATATGCAAAAGCCTATTTTTTAAAAAGAAATATTCCGGCAGCGATGGATATTTTATGTTACACACCTGAAGAATTTAATAAAAAGAAAAAAGAGATAGGTATAGTTCAAGAAGCAGTCAAGGAAGGCATTATTATTTAATCTCCAGAAAATCATTATTCGCTTTGAATTCTTCTGTAATCAAAACAAACTCTACTTTTTTAATAATCTCAGAGAATCCTTCCCGAATTTTGTTGATCAAATCTGTTAATTCCTTGAATCCATCTATCTCCACTTCAAATTCTATCTCCCACGGGCCCCAGGAATTGGAATAGTTGATAATATTTGGATGCAATTCTAGATACTGCCGCAGCTTAGCCTGCTGCTGAACATTCAATTCTTTTAGTCCGAGCATTACTTTGTAATAATCCATTCCCAGCTTATTAACATTAGGAATCAGACGGAAATGAGTAATAATTTTATGTTTAAGCAATTCTTTAATACGATAATTAATGATGTATTGTATGGCGGGCAGGAATACTTCCTTAAGATTAGGTAGCATTGATACCGATAGAATGGATTGGCTGTTAAATGGAATGGATAAAGAAAGGAAGGATTACCTAACTAAATGCTTTCTGGCTAATCCCCGTGTTCAACACTATTTAGCAGAAAGGCAGCAAAGAGGGATTACTATCGGAAATTCAGAGGTGATTGAAACAATTGCTAGAAAACTGCTTATTTAATTTTTCCGTTTATCATTTCACACTATTAATCTTTAATAACTTCCAAAACCAATCTCCATACCATTCATCCGCTCATAAAACAAGTATTCGGGCTTCTTCTGCTTCTTGAAGTAGAACACATGATCTAAGCCGAACCATAAGGTAAACCATCCTGCCGGCTCGAATATCGTAACAATAATGACCGCCCACCATTGCGAGAAATCTCGATAAGTTACTAATGCTGAAGCAATCATCAGCAAAAATCCTAAAACTGCTAAAGCCATTCCTTTGTAAGTGATCATTCTCTGCTCTCTTTCCAACTCATCATGATGTTTCTGGAAATGCTCCTTTAATCTCTTTTTGATAACCTTCTCCTCATTTAAATCCCGCAGCTTTTCCGGCATCAATAATTTAAAGGAAAATTTTCCCGGTTCCAAATCCTTAGTCGCTCTTTTAGCTTCATCCAGAAAATCTTGGGACATGGCTCGCTGGGAGAAGGAACGAGGATCAAAGTCGGAGAAAAGGTCTCCGTAAGAGTCTAACCACAGACTTACTTCTGCTTTATGTTCGGTACGAGTTACTCCAATCCGTCCGAATTCGTACGTAGAAAGGCTATTTCCATTACGCTTTCCATTACTAACCTCTTTTTCTGCCATAAGTGGAAGAAGAATTTTGGGGTTTATATATTTTTACTAATCTTTAACTCGTTAAATTCCATCAACAAACTATTATTTCCTATCATCAAAGAATAACCGATATTGTCCAGCTTCTTCGTTTCTAGAAACAACAGGAATTGTGTTTGCTTCTCATTATTCCAACTATTAAACTGCACCGCCGTATCGCAGAGATGATCAATATCACAATGTCTTTCTCGCAGATCCTTGCCGTTATTCAAAGATGGATGCAATGGACATAATATTTGACCGTTCTTACGCACCAAATTATAACAAACTCCTTCGTGTAAACAAGTCTTGGGAAAGCGCTCTCGAAATTTTACTAATTCTTCTCTAGTCTGTGGATGTAAGAAACGGAACTCTCGACTGTTTTCGTTAATCGCTTCTTCTATCTTCTGCGAGGAAAAGAAATTATGTCCGCAGCAGCCCATACAGCCGCCATTCAGCTGGCAAAGAATAGATGAAGTAGCCATGTTAACCTCTAGTTATTACATCTCTTCAGGAGCATGGATACCTAACAATCTCAGACCATTCTCCAATACCTGCCTAACTGCATCCACTAATAATAACCGCGTTTGCATCAGGTCTTTATCTTCAGAAATGACTTGATGCGCATGATAAAATTCATTAAACGCTTGTGATAAGAAAATCAAGTGATTGCACAGGATGTGCGGCTTATACTGCTCAGCAGCTTTAATCAAAGTTTCGGGGAATTCATACAATAATTTAATTACCGCTAATTCTTCTTTAGTATTTAATAGAGTAAAGTTAATCTTTCCTGACTTCTTTTGATTTTCTTCTTTAGCTTTCCGAAGCAGACTGCAAGAGCGAGCGTGAGTATATTGTACATACGGACCAGTTTCCCCTTCAAAGCTTAGCGACTCTTCCGGATTGAAGATCATATCTCTTACTGTATCGGTTTTAAGCATATAAAATTTCAAGGCGCCCAGAGCAATAAACTCCCCCCGTTGTTTAATTTCTTTCTCAGAGAGATTTTCGTGGCGCTTTCTCACTTCTCCTGCCGCCAAGGTAGAAAGTTCGTCCATAATATCGTCCGCATCGACTACTGTTCCTTCTCTGGATTTCATCTTTCCCGTAGGCAGATTGACCATCCCATAACTTAAATGATACAAGTTTTTAGCATAAGTTCTTCCCAAAAGCTCTAACACCTTAATCAATTGCCGGAAATGCAGGTTCTGCTCTGATGCCACTACATACATCAACTTATCAAACTTAAAATCCTGTTGGCGCAATTCTGCTAAATATAAGTCTTGAGTGAAATAAATGGAAGTTCCATCTGCCCGCAGTACTGCTTTCTTGCCCAGACCGTACTGCTCTAAGTCTACCATTATTGCTCCGGTCTCGTCTTTCTCAAAGATCCCTTTCTGCAATCCTTCCTGAGCAATTTCTTTTCCGTACAGATAAAATTGCGATTCAAAATATTCTTTCTCAAATTTTATTCCAAAACGTTGATATGTTTCCTTAAACCCATTAAGCACCCAGGTATTCATCTTCTTCCACAGAGTCAGAACTTTTTGGTTTCCTTGCTCCCACTGCACTAACATTTGCTGCGCTTCTTCTTCTAGTCCCGGCAAGTCTTTGGCTTTTTGAGCGAAGATAACATAATAATCTCCTACAAAATGGTCAGTTTTTTTATCTGGCTGCTTTTTATTTCCCCAGCGCTCATAAGCTAACATAGATTTACAGATGTGCACTCCGCGGTCGTTCACGATTTCTACCGGATGCACTTTATTTCCTTGAAAATCCAAAATCTTAGCCATGGCATCACCCAGAGACATATTTCTGACATGACCCAAATGTAAAGGCTTATTAGTATTAGGACTGCAGAATTCTACTACCATATTTTGGTTTTCTGTTCCCTGCCCATATTTCTTCTTCTCCTTTTGGATTTTGGTCAGAGTCTCTTCCGCCCAGGCCGCCTTGTTCAAGAAGAAATTCAAATAAGGTCCAGCTACTTCTACTTTGGCTATAAATTTGGGCAGTTTTAATTTCGCTTTCAGCTTTTCTGCCGCTTCTTTAGGATTGCCGCCTACTTTAAAGCAGGGGAAAGCATAATCTCCCAGCTTGGGATCGGGAGGAACCAGAATCAGATTAGTAAAATCTTCTTCTTTCCAGTGCAGCTCTTTCGCCAGCAGTTTAATCAGCTCTTGTTTAAAGTCCATATTTAAGAAGAGTATCAGCCTATTTATATAAATAACGGTAAGAATTATTGAACTTATTTCAAAATAATGGCATTCCCTCTTCCTTTCTTGATCTTCTCAATCTTGCCTTTATGCTCCAACTCCGTTAGAATTAAACTGATTTTAGATTCAGAAAGATGCAGCATTTCTTTACGCAATTCCTTTTGATGGATTCTTCCTTCGTGTTTCTTGATGATGGCAATAGTTTCGTCCAGATATCCTGGTTCTTGAGCTAATTCTTCTTTCAGTTCAGAAACAGATTTTTGTTCTGCTTCTTTTAGATAACCTTTTTTTCTTTTAAATGAGAAGTAAACAAATACAACCGCCATCAAGACCACCAGAATAATTATTCCAATAGTCCAATATAACCCCCTACTTTCTTCCAAAATATTCTCGCTGACAATAGTCACATTAGCATCTTCATCTACGACATCTTCTTCTCCCAAACTAGGGATTAGAAAGACATCGCGGACATATTCCCCTTCTGATACTATTTCTATTTCCTCGTTGGAAATAAAATTGGAAGTGTAAGCATGTAGATTATATTTTCCAGGAGGAAGATTAAAAGTGTAAGTTCCATCCACCGCCAACATCTTTTGTAAAGGAACAGTGTTTACTTCCACTAAGACGTTCTTCTCTAATTCTAAGTTAGAATTATAAATGCTGCCTTTCAAGGTGGCAGCTAAAGCTAAGTTTAGACAAATTAAAACTAAAATCAACCACAACCAAACTTTCTTCATAGATTACTAGCAAAATTTTGGGGTATAAAAAGATATCGTTGGGTAAAAGAGACAATTTTTATCCTTTTTGTGTGAATAAAGAGACTTTTTTGTTCTTTTTAGTTAAAATCATTCAAATCAAGCTTAATAAAGTTTTAAAGACCCGTTTTTCTCCCTGATGAAAGAACTGTTAAAAGTATCTTTAAAAAGTAACTCTCCCTTTGTAATTTAAGAAAAAGCAACCTGAGGATAAATAACATTCAAACCAACGAGGTGGAAAAAATGAAAACGGGATGGAAAGTATTGGCCCTGATGATCTTAACGGTATTTATGTTAAGTATCGTTCCTTTGGCCTTAGCTGAAAATGAAGACAAACAAAGTGGAGAAAAACAAGGAGTAGGAAAAGACTTGAAGGATAAATTAGAACAAAAGAAAGCGGAAATAAAAGAAAAGACTCAAGAGATCCGTGAAAATCGAATGGAATGGGTAAAAGAGAAAAGCGATAAAATAAAAGAGATGTATGAATTTAAGAAACAAGAATTAGAGCAGTTGAAAGAGAAACAGTCTGCCTGCGGAGGTAAAGATAAGAAAAATACCACCGACTGCCAAGATAAAAAATTGGAATTGAAGAAAGGAGTCAAACAACATCTGTTAAAAACTATTGATTTGATTGATGACTCTTATCTGCGCATGCCCCAGAAGCTCAGCGCATCTACAGGGTTGACTGCAGAACAAAAGCAGACTTTATTGGATCAAGTAACTGCTTTAGAAGAAAAGTTGACAGAACAGAAAGCTAAAGTAGAAGCCATGGCTGACAACGCTACCAATGTCGAGTTTAAAGAGGCCATTAAAGAATTGAAGAATGCTTGGCAAGACACTCGAAAGATGCAACATCGTTTGATGGCCAGCTTAATCAATGCCCGGATGGAAAACATTGTTGAAAAGCACGACGAATTTTATAATGCCATGAATGCCCGTATCGCTGCTTTGGAGCAGAAAGGGGTAGATACTACCGAGCTGGAAGCTTTGGCGGAGAAATTCAAACAACAGACCGAACAATTGAAAGCTGATCAGACTGCTGCTGAAGATGCTTGGATCGCCGCTATCGACAAAGATAAACTAGATGCAGCCAAGGAAGCTACGGAAAAGGTTAAAGAAGATCTCAAACAAACCAGAGAGACCTTACGAGAGTTTTTAGAAAAGTTCAGAGAGTTGAATAAAGGAGCTAAACCAGTGGAAGCAACTACTGAAACAGCTACGACTAGCGCTTAGGTGAAATAAAATGAGAAAGATACTTTCCTTAGCATTGTTAATAGTGATAGTCGCTGCATTATTGATAGTAGGATGTCAGAAGAGTGTTCCTGCTTCGACTGCTCCCGTTACCGGAGAAGCGACTAGCGAAGAGCAGCAAATTTCCAGCAGTTTGGATGACTTGAATGACTTGGATAGTATGGATCAAGATTTAAGTTCGGATTTGGAAGAGCTGGATAATCTGACGTTGGAATAAGTGTTTTTTTATTTTTTTATGTTTTGTTAATAAATTGGAGCATGTATTTTTAGAGAAGTATTGTTTCTAAAATTAGGGGGTTTTTTCTTGCTCTTCTTTAAAATGCAACCAAGCGTGACAATTCGGACACAACAAGATACACTTTTCCATTTCTCGCTTAATTAGTTCTATGTTCTTTCCAAATTTTTTACCAATGGTGAAAGACTTTTGTTTTCTATCTTTATGATGAAACTGCAAAGAGGCAAACGCTTAATTCCCCCCGACGATAAGAAAAATTCTTAAAGACGCCA
>JBBSWE010000017.1:0-14782 GCA_038046445.1 Nanobdellota archaeon
AAAAGGATGCTCCTTTTTATTATAATGAGGATTTCTCCTTATTAGATCTAATCAGGGATTATCGTGCAGTGGCGGGAAAATCTGCTCCTTTGCAAAAAAGAATTGTGATTGATAAATCTGAACGTAAAGCTCAGGTATATATCGATGATTGTCTGCTTAAAGAATATCCGATCGCTTTAGGACTAAATCCAGAAGGAGATAAAGTAAAAGCGTGGGATTATAAAACTCCCGAAGGAGAATTTTATGTGGCGGGTAAAAAAACAGATAGCCAATTCGGAAACGGAGTAGCTTTGTACATCAGTTATCCCGATATAGAAGACGCAGAAAGAGGTTTAGAATCCAGATTAATAAATAAAAAGCAATATAATCGGATTAAGAGAGCGATAGATCAATGTACTTTACCTCCTCAAAATACTCGTTTGGGGTATGAAGTTTTATTGCACGGAGGAGGGGTAGGCAGAGATTGGACTTATGGTTGCATCGCTTTTAGAAATAATGATATCGATGAAATCTATCTGTTTGCTGAAGTGGGCTGTGATCCAGAAAGTATGAATCCTTTAACTAAAATTGTCATCAATTCGTAATTCTATTTACCTTTAGCGATAGTAAATTCCTTGCAATCTGCTTCTCCGCCAGGGGTAAGTGCACAAAAAAACTTACCCTCTGTACTCCAATACCACTGTCCGTCTGGAAGCTTAAATAATGACGCTCTCTCTCCTTTATTACCATTACGCAATTTATATCGACCTAAAATTTCTAAAGGAATAGTCGGCCTCGGAGAACTTTCCGCAGTCGGAGCAATATTATTCCATCCGGTAATAATTCCCTCGGGATTTTTCTTTATCTGGGGATATTTTTGGAATAAAGCTTGAGTAAAGGAATTAAAAGACAAACTACCATCCGGTTTTATTGTTGGGGGGGGGTTAGTATTGCAGGCACTAAATCCCAAATGAAGCACGCTACTGCTTTCCGGAAAACAGCCGGTGTGAGAGTACCTATTACAAGAAACATAAGTTCGGTCGATAGGATTGTGGGCCTGATTATCCGGATTGGTAATTTCCGGACTATCGCGCCAAACATATTCTCGATCTCGCCAATGATGGCCCGTAACCACTAAATCTACACTATCGGTAGTGGGAGGAATATTTCTACTATCTAAGATGTAACATCCAGGGGGAGTCTTGCACCAGCCCGTTTCTTGAGCCTTAGCCATATCGATATAATCTCCTGCTACAATAATCGTTGTTTTGGGTGTTTGTCCGGCAGGAGCGATAATTTTTCCATAAGCTCGAGCAAATTTCTCTTCACAATCTCCAACTTTAAGAGAACAGGTAACGATCGAGCTAACGCCCCGGCGTTGATTCTGTTTGTATATCTCTTGGAAATATTCTTGTGGGCCAGGTTTCATTCCGTATACTCCGGACCAATGATTGAGCATAATTTCACAATCTTTTTGACAGGTTGGATCCTGGTTATAAAAAACATCCATTCTTCCCACCTTCATTTCTTTGAGATTTCCTTCGGAGAGAATCCTTGAATTAGGAAGGGCAGTAATCATCGCGGCTACATCATACCTCCCAAGATTAATCAATTTGGTGGAAATGAACTTTGCTTCTCCTTCTTTTAAGTTGGAAATTTCTACATTGCTATAATAATTTGGAGTAAAGTAAGTGATCTTATCTCCATTTTGTCCGTTATATACGGCGAATCTTTCCTTATAGGCGCTGTTGTATCTTTCACCGGGAGTATTTAAAATACAGGTGTAACCTTCTTGGCAGAACTCGGCCGGATCTACCTTGACCATTTCTCCATTCTCTTCGTAATGATAAAGTGCGCTTTCAGAGTAATACACTTTAGAATTACCTTCTATTCTTAATACATTTCCATTGAATCCTCCTTCTTCCGAGTCCGAAGAAAGAAATTTTAATTCCGTTGAATCATCAATAATATACTCTCCAGGAAAACTATTTATATTACTTGTTATTTTTCCGTTGATCAAAACTCCTTGCGGTATTCTTTCTGTTTTTTCTTTTTCTTCAATTTTATATTTATTATCGATATAATAAAATCGAGTAAATCGACCGCCGACACTTATATCTCGGTCTATTTTAGACGCAGAGAAATCTCCTTCATATATCATATTTCCATACCACTCATAATTACTTTTAACAATCATCTTTCCTCCCTTAACTTCTAGATTAAAAAATCCTTTAGGGGAGGGATCTATAGTTAATTCTCCACCTTGCATCGAAAAAACAGGGCTTCCTTCGTTAATTATCAGAACACCCTTCTCATCTCTTTTTAAGGAGAAGTCGGTGCATCCTTTCACTATTCCTTGAGGCAAGCTGTCTCCAAACAATTGCAATGATCCGTCCGGTAAGATTTTTGCTCCTCCATTGGGATAATCTTCAGCATTAAAAGTGGTCGCTCCAGATCCAGAAGTGGTAAGGATCAAATGTTCTAAAAACTTTCCCGATTTTAATCCTATTTTCCTAATTTCTACTTTATTAAATCTTACCTCAGAACTGTCCATCTCTATTTTGTATTGCTTGTAAATCCAAGTTTTCTTAACAGTGGGATTGGTATTCAATAGTTCAGCAGCGTTTTGATTTAATTTTCTGATTTGTTGGTCTAATTTGCTTAAAATCTTAGCGTCGTTCAGTAAGTCAGGGTTCTTATCTATTATTCCTGTAGCAAAGTTATAATCATTTTCAAAGGCTGCATCTAATACGTCAGTTCTAGTCAATAAATCTGGCCTTTTGGAAAGAACAACCCAAGCCTTATCTGGATCGGCTTGAAATCCCCCCATGGGATCTTTTACAAAATTTGCTTCATAATTCTCGGTAGCGGCAGGACTACTCCAATCTACGTCCGGTGCGGCTACAAAGGAAATAAAGAATAAAGTAATAACAAAAGCACAAACCATCAAATGGTTGATTTTCATTCTACTTCCAACTCCTGGATGTTCCAATTGCTGCCATATCTGTTGTTGGCTTCAATCCAAATTTTATGTAAGCCCAGATCTTTTTTCCCCGTTGAATAAAGTATCTCTCCGCTACTTTCATTGATAGTATAAGGATATTCTCTTAACTTAAAAGTGTAAGGTCCGAACTGGGGATGGGCTATTTTTACCGTATAATTGAACAGTTCTCCCGCTTTAAGGAGTATCTTTGGATAAGTTATAATCTCGGGATAATTTCCCGGATTTACCCGAATATTGATTAGCAAAGGAGCATCTAAGGTTTGTCCATAAACGTCAGTGGCTCGGATATAATAAAGATATTGGCCATTGGTGAAATTGGCCGTGTTTAAAAAGATCTTGCCCCCGTCACTAATCATTATGTCTGCGGGTTGCGTTTCTAATTTTATAACTTCTCCTTCGTAATTTATTTGTAAGCGATTTATCCCGGGGGCACTAATATTCCATTCTTCTGGAGAATATAGTTCTAATTGATAATCGCTGGGAGTATAATTTACGGGCACTTCTGGTAAGACCCAATCGTAATTCAAGGCAAAACTATAACTTAGAACCTTATTGTTCAATCTTTCATTGAAAGTCAAATCTACTACTACATCTTCTCCTTGATTTCCATATTGTTCAAAATTAATCTGGTCGTTTTCTTCATAAGCTAAAGCGGAGAGTTTTCCTAACAAGAAAGCTTGAGGATCTTTTTCTTGTTCTTGAACAAAATTTTGCATTAAAGTGTATTTCTTAAGGAAGTCAAAAGGTAGTTCCACTGCGAATTGGCTCATTTCAATATTCCTTTCTCCATATTTGACATTTAAAGGATAATTTAAAATTATAATAGTTTTATGCTGGAAACTAACCTTTACTGCTGGCAATCCTCGTTTAATATCGTATCCCTCTTTTTGGTAAGGAGTAAAGTTTCCTACACATAAAGTAAATTTTAAAGTTGCAGCTTTAGAAACCTCATTTTCTATGGATGAAAGCGGAGGCAGTATTTCTTTTTTAGAATAAAAATAGTATGGTAGCTGGAAATAATCTCCGGGTAATTCTAAAATGTGCGTATCTAAAGGGAAATTGTAATATCCTCCCTGGGCGAAGACCTGTTGCATCCCTTCTACCGCACTCTTTTCTAGGCAGCTTTCCACATACATTTTAACTGAATCAGTATTAATTAAATCTTGACTGGCAGGGACATCTTGATTGAAAAGTAAGAAAAGAGATGTCGCTGCTAATATTAATATGCCTAAGATAATAAAAGCCGTAATCTGTCCTCTTTTTAGCATAAAGGGAGTAATAGAATATTGTTTATAAATCTTTATCACGAACGTGGTGAGAATATTTTAAAATAAAATAAACAATATAAAATAAAAAAAATAAGAAGAAATTTATGTTGAATTTGATTCAACATTAGAAAATCATCGATTTTCTTTACTCTTCTTGCTGTTCTTCGTCAGTTTGCTCTTCAGACTCTTCCTTGTGTCCGTGTTCTCTCTGCGGAGCGCCGCCTTCCATTTCTGAAGCTTTCTTAATTAACTGGACATTCTCTGCTTTTAATCCTCTTTCACCTTCGCCGGTGTCAAAAGATACAATGTCGTTGTCGCGGATAAAGGTTCCTTTAGCTAAGGCAGTGAAGTGTACAAAATAATCTTTGCCGTCTTCGCCGCTGATGAAACCAAATCCTTTCTTTCGGTTAAAAAACTTTACCGTTCCTTGCATTTTACTTTCCTCCTATAGCCAATATTTTATTTTCAGAAGAAAGAGGTACTCTAGATGCTCTTTATGGTACTTGTGGTACTTCCAGATGAACTAGATACTCTTCACTCCGAGTATATTGGCTTTACTTTAGTTTAAAAGGGGCCTTTTTATATAAACCTTATGGGGAAATCTGAGCCACTGGACCACTGGTCAGGTCCGGCTAAGGTATATAAAGGAGTGCTGATATTAGAAAGGGTTATGGAAAAAGCAATGGTAGTGTTTGAAGGGAAGAATATCCGCAGAATTTGGCATAACGAACAATGGTATTTCTCCGTGGTTGATGTGATTAATGTTCTTACCGATAGTCCCACTCCTCGGCAATATTGGGGTAAAGTTAAGGATAGAGAATTCATTGCACTTGAACTGTCCCCAATTTGGGTACAGTTGAAATTACTCGCGGAAGATGGAAAATTAAGAGAAACCGATTGTGCTAATACTGAATCTTTATTTCGTATAATTCAATCTATTCCTTCTAAGAAAGCTGAACCCTTTAAGCTCTGGCTAGCTCAGGTTGGTTATGAACGAGTTCAGGAGATTCAAAATCCAGAATTAGCCCAAAATCGGGCTAAAGAGTATTATGAATTGAAGGGATATCCTAAAGACTGGATAGATAAAAGGATAAGGGGTATCGCCATTAGGCAGGAACTCACGGACGAATGGAAGAATCGCGGCGTTCAAGAAAAAAGAGAATATGCTATCTTAACTAATGAAACACAAAAAGTGAATGAAAATCACTTTTGTGCGCCAATGAAGTCGTTGCTTCATTGTGCGTCAGCAAAGCTACTTTTGGAGTTCCAATAAAAGTGCATAAAGAGATAAAAGGTTTGGATCCTCAGTTTAAGAACCAAAACTTAAGAGATCATATGACTGATTTGGAATTAATATTCTCAATGTTAGGAGAACGGCTGACTACGGAAGCTACCCGAAAGAAAGATGCGCAAGGTTTTGTGGAAAACAAAGAAGCGGCGCAGGAAGGGGGTAAAGTAGCCGGAAGGGCCAGGAAAGATGCCGAGAATACTTTTGGAATCAAAGTGGTTTCTCCGAACAATTCTTTTGGCTTGGTTTTAGAAAAGAAGAGATTAAAGAGAAGTTTGCATAATTGACATAATCTTGGCAAACTTCTCTAAGAGAATTTGAAATAGTCGTGATTTTGGCATAAGTTCAGTTGACTGTCTGCCAAAATCCCTATTTTTCAAAGTTCTCTAAAGAAGTAAGCGTAACTTTTATAATGAATTGAAGTTCTTCTGATAGTAACAAGTGGTAAGCGCGATGACAAAGTGAACACAAAATTCGCAATGAATTACGGATGTAACTATTGAGCGCCCACAAACTCTTAGATTTGAAGCATTTTTTTTACTGCTGCTATTCCCATCTCAGAAATAACTTCAAAATTTTTTGGAGTCTTTTTCAGGTTTAAATGAGCGGCAATAGACTTAGCTATGTTACGCTCTCTTCCTTTTTCCACCTGTTCTAATCCTGCAGCATCTCCCAACAGTTTGTAAATCTTTTCAGCAACATTGAGAGAATCCCTGGAACCTTCAGCTACTAATTGTGCACACTCTTCTCTTTCCGTTTCTTGGCAAGCTTGGTAAACTTTTGGGTGCCCGATAGACTGTTTTAATGCTTGTTCTATTCCCCATTGAGAATGGTACTTTTGATATACTTCTATTGCTAAATTTTCATTTCCCGAGTTTAAAGCAGCAGAAAAAGCCATTTCTACTACTAAAGTATCCTCTCTTTTGGTATGGGGAA
This sequence comes from Nanobdellota archaeon, assembly GCA_038046445.1. Taxonomy (GTDB): domain Archaea; phylum Nanobdellota; class Nanobdellia; order Woesearchaeales; family GW2011-AR9; genus JACRPH01. The sequence continues at coordinate 6,476 of JBBSWE010000017.1, forward strand.
GTAATTCTTGTGCCCAGTCAGAAAGTATTTTCCAAGACTCTGGAGTATTAACTTCTTCTAACAATTTCTTAGCTTGATAAATCTTAGAATCCGTCCAATGGAACCCTGCATTAGAAAATTCACCCTTTCGTTTGTGAATGTACTGTTCTCTTAACTTTAAAGCCATAGTCAAATATTCTGAGGTCTCTAGTCTGTACTTGTATTGATATTTTCCTCCTTGCTCTAACCAAGCAAGAGCTCTGGCTTGTTCAATATTTGCTTCTTGTACTGCTTTAGTTCTTGCTCCTGCCAAATCTCGATCATTAATATTTACAAACTTGTATTTACAATCATTTACTGCTTCCGCAAAAACAGCGAAATCTTCCAACTGGAAACATCTCTCTTCAAAGGATACCCAAAAAGAGGCAGAATCGGTATATCCGCTACATCTGGCTGCTTCATAAATACTTTTCATGTTTTCAGAATTACTCATCGCTCCTGCAATTAAGTTATGAATGCTTTCTGTGCCAAGTACTTTTCTGTATAAGTCTAATTCTTCGTCTCCGGTTAAGAGGGGAGTTCCCGGTTCAGTTAAAAATTGAGGCAACCTTAGCGCTATCTTTTCTCTGAGATAATCTGATTCTCCTTTAGATTGGAGAAACTGAACGGCTTTGATTCGTGCCTGAAAATAAGTACTGCCTTCGACCACTTGCTTAGCTGCCCTAATAGCTTTCTCTTCTACTCCAGATAATAAATAATATTCTAAACTTTTATCTAACATCTCTTTTCTATCATCTTGTTGATATCTTTCCCAATGAAGATCTCCTAATCTTTCTGTGATGGTGCTTCTGTCCTTAAGAGATAATCCTGAAAAATCAATCTGGTGCCAGGATTTAAATAATTCTTTCACTAAGGCATCGATTACTATTTCTTTATTGTCCGTTGTTACCATATTGTTATTTCACCTTTTTCTTTTGTTTTAGTTATTTTTCAATTATGTTACTACTTACAATAGATAACTAACATATTAATATTGTTACATAAATATTGGTCTTTTGGAGAAAAATTTAAATAACAAATGGTGTTTTGACTAATAATGAAGCTAGATTTAAAGAATAAGAAGCTGATCTACGAATTAGACATTGACAGCCGGCAACCGGCTTCGCAATTAGCCCGTAAGATTGGCATCTCCAAACAGGGTTGCACTTTTAAGATTAATAACCTGCTCAAAAATAAAGTAATCATTTCTTTTCCTACCGTGATCAATACTCCTTTAATCGGACATCTCTCTTTCAGGATGTATTTCAAATTGATTGACGTTTCTCCTCAAGAAGAGCAAGAATTCAGAAATTACTTAATTCAACATTCGGAAGTGCCTTGGGTGGTCGGAAGCGAAGGGAAGTGGGATTATATTATCGTGGTTTTCCCTTCCGATTTTGAAGCTTTTGAAAAGTTTAATCTGGAATTAAATAATCATTACGGCCAGTTTATTGAGAAGAAAGATATCGCTTTAGTCACACAAGCTAATCATTTCCGCGCCGGATACATCTTGGGTCAAAAAAGAGATTTGTTACCCTTAATCTATGCCGGTCAACCTAAAAAGGTGGTAGAATTAGATCAGATTGAGAAAAATATTCTTACTCTGCTCGCTCAGAATGCTCGTTATCCGTTGGTGGAGATGGCTAAGCTGATTAACGTTCCAGCAAAAAATATTTCTTATCATATTGATAAACTCAAAAGTATAGGCGTAATTGAAGGATTTACTTTAACTTTAGATTTGGATCAAATTGGATTTGAGCGTTATAAGATGTTTATTCGCAGCAAGAATCTTTCTGAGAAGATAGAAAAATCTTTTATTCAATATGCGCGGATGCATCCCTACCTTCTTTATTACAGCAAGTCCATTGGAGAAAATGACGTAGAATTAGAGTTTGTGGTTAGAAATGGAAATCATTTGCGGGAGATCATTGCCGATATTCGCAACCGCTTCGGAGAAGTGATTAAGAGTTACGAAACGCTAAAAATTTATAAAGAGTTTAAACTAAATTATTATCCCTGGGGTAAAATCTCTACAAAGAATAAAAAGAATTAAGAAAATGAGGATTTAAAATGAAAATAACCAAATACTCTCATTCCTGTTTGTTGATTGAAGGAAAGGATAAACGCGTGTTAGTCGATCCTGGCGTCTACAAGTACGATCCAGAATGGCTGATGCAAGATTGGACCAACATCCATGTGATTTTAATCACACATCAGCATCAAGACCATTGTAATACTTCTGCTATAAAATATTTAGTAGAGAAAGGAGCGATGATTTTCTCAACTAAAGAAGTGCAGGATGCTTATCCTGAATTAAAAGTGCATATTGTTAAAGAAGGAGATTCTTTGAATATTCCGGGTGGGTTGAGAATTATCGTTACTAAAGCCGTGCATGGTTATTTCCCGGGAATGCCTGCAACTAATCTTCACGAAAATATCGGATTTATTATCGATGATGGGAAGAAAGCGTATATTACTGGTGATACCATAACTTTTCCCAACGATTACAAGTGCGAGGCCATTTTCTTGCCTTTAAACAATCACGGGGTGGTGATGGGACCGGCCGAAGGGGCGATGTTTGCCAAAGAAAGCGGAGCGCACCTTGTCTGCCCTATCCATGGCGACAGCGAGAAATTCCCTCCTGATTGGCATAAGATCAAACAGGAGCTGGAGAAAGCCGGAGTGCATTACAAGCTGTTAGAAGTGAGAGAGAGTATTGAACTGTAAGATGGATAAATTTGATTCGGTTAAAAAGGAAGTGCAAGACCTTTTGCCTAATTCTCCAGTCAAGGAAGAAGCAGTACATTCTAATTTAGTTTTGAAGTGGGTGCTTAAACTCAAGCCTGATGCTGATGAAGCGCTCAAGATTGCCGCTATCTCTCATGATATTGATAGAGCTATTACTGGAATAACAGAGAAAGATTTGAAAGATTATTCTAAGATCGATGAATTCAAAAAAGAGCATGCCTTGAGATCAGCTAAATTTATTGGTGAAATTTTGGAAAAGCACGGCTATCCTTCAAACATTATTAAAAAAGTAAAGCATTTAGTAGAAAACCATGAAGTGGGTGGAGATGCAGAACAGAATATTCTAATGAATGCAGATAGTATGGCTTACTTCGAGCATAATATTCCTTTTTACCTCAAAAGAAATGGTTTAGAGCAAACTAAAGAGAAAATTAAGTTTATGTATAATAGACTATCAAATGATGCAAAGAAATTAGTTCTAAAAATAAAATTTGAAGATAAGAAAATTGAACAACTGGTTAAGGAATCTCTAAAAACAACCAACGTCTTCATCATCCACGGAGCGTATGGAAATCCCGAAGAGAACTGGTTTCCCTGGCTGAAAGCAGAGCTGGAAAAATTAAGCTGTAAGGTATTTGTGCCCACTTTTCCTACTCCCGAACATCAAACGTTGGAAGATTGGATGGAAGTGTTGAAGTCGTATCAGAAAGAAATCAATAAAGATACTATTTTCATCGGCCATAGTTTAGGAGTTCCTTTTATCTTACACTTATTAGAAAAATTTAAGGTTAAAGGAACCTTTCTAGTGGCCGGATTTTGCACGCTTCCAGAAAACCAGTTTAAAGAGGGAATGAGAAGTTTTGTAAAATATTTTGATTACCAAAAGATAAAATGTAATTGTAAGAACTTCTCCGTGTATCATTCCGACAACGATCCTTATTTACCATTGTCTTTAGGTAAGGAATTAGCCGAGAAAACCGGAGTAAAATTAACTTTAGTAAAAAATGCCGGTCATTTCAACGAGAAGGCCGGATATACTAAATTTCCGTTGTTATTAGAAGAAATAAAAAAAATATCTTAATTCTCTATCCAAACATCCTCTTATGATCCTTATCCTCTTCTTCAAATCTAACTTTTTCCACCGCTTTAAAGAAGTCTTCTTGGGTAACATAACTGCGGTTCTGGCGGATGGCAAAATAACCGGCTTCCATACACACCGCACGAATCTCTGCTCCAGAAAAATTATCCATAACTTTGATTAACTCTTTGGCTTTGACTTTCTTCATATTCATTTTGGCCGAATGCACTTTGAAGATTTGTAATCTTCCCGCTTCGTCCGGCAAGCCAATTTCAATTAAGCGATCTAATCTTCCCGGTCGGATGATGGCTTTGTCCAGAATATCAATTCGATTGGTAGCACCAATAATCTTAACTTTATCCAAGGGTTTGAATCCATCTAATTCTGACAATAACTGCATAAAGGTACGATTAACTTCTCTCTCTCCGGAAGTGCCCGTTTCCATTCTCGTGGCCGCGACAGCATCAATTTCATCAATAAAGATAATGGCGGGAGCTCTCTTCCGCGCCAATTCAAAAATTTCTTTTACTAACTTGGCTCCTTCTCCAATAAACTTTTGAACTAACTCTGAACCAACAATTTGAATGAAAGTAGCATGGGTGGAATTTGCGACAGCTTTAGCCAAGAGAGTCTTACCTGTTCCTGGTGGTCCATATAATAAAATTCCTTTTGGGGGATTAATTCCAATTTTTTCAAATAATTCCGGCTTCTTTAAAGGAAGTTCAATCACTTCTTTCACTTCTTGGATCTCCTGTTTTAGTCCCCCAATTTCGTCCCATTTTTCTTTAGGTTTTTCAATAATCACGAACTTTTCAATTTCAGAACTGTCTTGCAATTCTACTTTTTCTAAAATGTTCAAAGATTTTTGGTCTACCAAGACGGTATCTCCAGCGCGGAGATTTTTAATATCCTTAGAAATATTACAATAAAATTTGTTACCGTTAGTTAATTTTATGACGGCTTTGTCTGTTTTTACTGCTCCCACTTCGGCGACTAATAAAGCCGGTTTCTTCATTTGGTTCAATTCGTTATTGGCGTTATTGAACAATTCGCGCAACATGGCGGCTTCTTCTTGTAATCTTCTTAATTGGATGCTCAGTAAACGAGTTTCCTCTTTCAGTTGGATCATCTGTTCGGCAGAATCTTTCTCTTCGCTCTTTATTTCCAAAGTTTCCGAGAAATTTTGGACCGCGCTTTCGTCTTTAACCATATCTCTTAGGATATTCAGGGGCTTTTTAAAGTTTATGGAGAAATAGAGAAGAAGAATTTATTCAAACATGCTTAAAATACCGTTCAAGAACATCTTGATTTTATCGGAAAAAGTACGTCCTTCACTTTTGATAGAAAATTCTTGTAATTCTGAATAGCTTTCTCCTGATGCATCCTGCCAAGTGGCATTCAATTGATAATGGCTGTTGCTGCTTAAACGGTCTCCGCGCATTTCTACTTCTAACTTTTGGTTCTCTTTTAATTCTTCCATCTCAAAATGTTGTTCCATTCCCATTCCGTTTAAGGTAAGTTCTACCTTTTGCGGAGAGCTGAAAGATGTTTTGTTTAAAGTAAGATTAAGATAAAAGTTCTCTCCGAAAATCGCTATGATTGGGGTTTTAATAGTTACTTCCATTTTAGGTAAATCTAAAACACTATAATCAAAAGACATTTTTTTGTCGATCAGTTCGTTCTCGGCGCTGACTAAGAGTTTGTTCCAGCCGATTTGGGCGGATTTTAATTTAACCGAAGCAACCTTTTCCTGATTAATCAATAAATTTAAATCCGAACAGACTCCACCCACACATAATTGCACTTTTTGTAAATTAGTATTCCCCATATTTTTAATAGAACAGTTGGCTTCTTTACTTTGGTTTAACTTTATTTCTTTTGGCACGTTACAGCTAAGAGCGATACGTCGAGAATAAGTTTTTTCTTCCGGAACAAAAATTAATTTTTGGATGTCGTTATAAGAATAGAACGGAGCATCTTTTTGCACCTTAAACTCATCTCTTACCGAAACATTCTTTTCAGAATAGATTACGGAAGGAAAAGTGTACCAATATCTTGCATCTAAATCTTCCGGAACTTTAATAATCCAATAAGTCTCTTTGACTTCTTTCGGTGCTAGTAAAATGGTTCTCTTATTTCTCTGAGTGATTTCTAATTCTTCCGGTACGGCCAGCTGTAAAGTAGTCGCGGCATAATAGTCGGCATCGTTCTTCAGAATTCCTTTCACCAAAACATAACTTCCTATACTTACTTCGATACTGGACAGCTCTTGTTCTAATTGGATCGCTTCTTCTTCCTCTTCTCCTTCTTTCAGAATCTTTACTTCAAAATTAAGATTGTCAGTAGATAGTTTTACTTGATTACCCAGCCATTGATATTCCGTAGCCGGATCGCTGGGATCAAGGCTTTCTTTTAGCTTGATGTGAGTTACATCAATATATCCATATTCTCCAAAAGCAGTATCAAAACTAACCCAGCCAATTTCTGGGAAATACACTTCCGCCCAACCGTGCGGCTGCCAGGGCTCATTGAAGAGAGGCGAGTTTGAATAAGATACTCCAGAAACAAATCTGGCGGGAATTCCTAAAGAGCGACACATGGCGATGAATAAGGAAGTCATCCCTTCACAGACGCCTTCTTTTTTCTCTAAAACAGTGCTAGCCTTTTGTGCTGATTTAGTGTTTAAAGTGCTCAAATCATATTTAACATTCTCTTCCACCCAGCTGGCTAGTTTGAAAACGACTTTGAAGGCATCGTCTTCTCCTTCAGCCAATTCTGCCGCTTGGACCACTATTTTCGGATGATTAGAATCAATCATTTTAGATGGTTGGGTGTAAGTTTCATAATCTTTAGTGTTTAAAGGAAAAGGAACTTTAAACTGTACTTTTACTCTCTCGTCTATAGTATTAATTAGGGCAGAATAACCAAACTGTTTTTCTCCTAAAGCGGGATTTTTCCATTCATAGATAATGCGATCGGATTTGGTGGTGCCATATTTCTGGTTGATTTCCTGCACTTTTTGGCGGTAATCGTCTTGAGGAAAAAGGGAAAGGTCAGCGGAAACTTTACTCACTTCCGCTTGACTTCCTTCCGAGATTAAGTTGAGTTTTCCGTTTAGGTCTAATTGGATCTGGAGAGAATCTTGCAGGTAGAGGTTGGATGAGGCTAAGGCTAGGGGTACAAGTAATAAACATAAGATAAGTATCACTGCTCTTTTCATTTAGCTTGAGAACCCCCTTTTGTTTATTAACTTTTTTAAATAGATGTTGTTTCTCACTTAATATGCAAAAAGCCATCGCCTTATTGTCGGGAGGAATAGATTCCCCTGTAGCTATCCACCTGCTGCAGAAACAGCTAGATATTATTGCCGTACATTTTCATCAACTTCCCTTGACAGATAAGAAGGAAGTAGATAAGGTGAAAGAATTAGTGAAGAAGTTAGGTGTAAGGAAAGTTTATCTAATCCCTTTCACCGAGATGCTCACCACTTTAGTCAAAGAATGCCGGCATGATGATTATTTCATCCTGCAAAAGATTTCCATGTTCAAGACGGCCGAGATGGTAGCCAAGAAAGAAGGAGCCAAGTTTCTGATCACCGGAGAGAACCTGGCGCAAGTTTCTAGTCAAACTTTAAGCAATCTTACTACCATTACTAAAAATCTTAATCTGGAAATATTACGCCCAGTAATGACTTACGATAAGAAAGAAATAATTAAAGTAGCAGAAAAGATCGGAACTTACGAAATTTCTAAAGGTCCAGAGATTTGTTGTTTGTTAGGACCGAAACATCCTTCTACCAGAAGCGAAGTATGGAAGATTCAAGAGCAATTGTCTCGGATTGACTTTGAGAAGATTGCCAAGAGTTGTTTGGAGAAGGTGGAGATAGTTGAATTATAAAGGAATCTTTTTATACTTCTGCTTTAATTCAGGGTATTATGAATATTAAGTTTTACAACGATCTCAGCCGCAAGAAGGAGTCGTTTAGACCACTTAAGTTGTCAGAAGTTACTATCTACGTCTGCGGTCCTACTATCTACGATTATGCTCACTTGGGACATGGACGTTCGGCCGTAGCTTTCGATCTGTTGCACCGCTATCTTAAACATTACCAATTCAAAGTCAAATACGTCTTCAATTATACTGATATTGAAGATAAGATGATTGCTCGGGCTAATGATGAAGGTATAACAGTAAAACAATTGGCCGATAAGTTCTCTGCTATTTACGATGAAGATTATAAGAGATTAAATCTTATTCCTCCTTTCAGAAAACCTAAAGCCACCGAACATATCCCGGAGATGATCGGATTAATCCGTAAATTAGAGAAGAAAGGTTTTACTTATATTATCGAAGATGATGGGGTTTATTATGATGTGATGAAATTCCCTGCTTACGGCAAGCTTTCTCACCAGAATTTAGAAGATTTAAAAGTAGGAGCGAGAGTGGAGACAGAAGGAAAGAAG
>JBBSWE010000018.1:0-2507 GCA_038046445.1 Nanobdellota archaeon
AGGCTTTCTTATTTTAATAAGCTGGCTAACGCCAGCTAATATCCACGCAACGCCTTTCTTAAGGTGGTGATTTATATTAGTGGCAGAATATCCAATATTTCTAGCCATATTTAAAATGGGTATTCTTCCATTCTTGGTTAATTCTCGAATAATCTTACTCTTCACCTCATCAATTTCCATTACTTTTTCTTTACTGGTCCCAATTTTATAATAAAATGGCTCTTTTCTCGTACTTAAAATAAAATTGGGTGGAAAATGGCAAATAGAATCCACAATGGTAATAAGCTGGTCTTGGATATTGTCTTTGTAATGCTCTTGGATTTGATTAACGATTTCGAAAAATTCCAAATTATTCTTAATCCAAAATAACACCACTAAATCCCAGTTTCCCTGCAACTCCACTATCCAACTGGTCTGTCTAATACTTTTGAAAAATTCTTCCCAATCTTTTTTATCTTTGTTTCTAAATTTAAGTTGGATTCTGTAAATGGTGTAGCCGAGACGGGAGAAATCAATTAAAGGAATGAATTTCTTGATAATCCCTTCTTTGGTTAAGCGATTTATGCGATAGTTGATCACTTCTTTGGAAGTATGCAGCCTTTTTCCCAATTCACTATTGCTCATTCTGGCATTATGGAATAGTTCTGAGATAATCTTACGGTCTAAGCTGTCTAATGAGAGTTTATCCATATTTTAACCTTAAAACATTTACCCTTTAAATATATTTTGTTTTATTTATAGTTAAAAGATAAAAATATTGATGATTAAGTTAATAAATCTATTAAGTTATCACTAATCAGTAAAAAAGATTACAAGATAAAATCAAAACAAAAAAGGTGAAACAAAATGGGATCATGGAAAAAATTATTTGGAGAAGAGGAAACAGAAGAACAGAGAAGAGAGCTAAATAGAGCAAAACGTGATGCATACGCTCTAAAACAACAACAAAAATACAGAGAAGAAAATCAAAAATATTCAGAATTTTTGCGTACTACCGATGAAGTCTTTGATGGAAGCAGAGCTCCCTCGGACGCGATGCAAGAACAAAGTCTAAGTCTTTACACCCGCTTGAAAGAAGAAGATGAGGGATTTAAACTAACCCCCGAACAAGAAGCGACGGTAAGAACATATGTTCGAAATAAAGTAAGATATGATAAACATTACGGGGTATCTGATAAAATTGATATTTACTCGGAAGCGACAAATGACGATCCCTACGCTAGTAACGGTCACTACGAGCTTTCACTGAAAGGAGATTTAACGATAGCCGATATCCTTTGCCCACGGTTTTGGCTCACTCCTTCATCAATCGACAGAACAGTCGAAAGAATGAATCATCTGTTTCTGAGATTAAATAATGAGGGTCTATTTAATAAACCTAGGAAGAATAATGGTTTATACATAACAGATCCAATAGTTAAATATTGGACCACTATGACGGTGAAAGGAAGTAAGATAGAAAGATTTGTCTTAACCAAATATTATCAAGGACCAACAGAAATCCCGGCTGGAAAATGAAGTGGTTTTCTTCCTATATGCTAGTAACACAAAATGTGATTATGGAAAAAACATTTTGGAGTGGTTGTAAGAGAGTGTGCAAGAATTATGGATGCAGAGACTCTCCCTGAAATTTTAGGGATTCGGTTGGGATTATCTATCTATGAACTAAGAGAAGAATATCATAAGATAGCATCAATAATTCGTCCTGAACAACTTTTGGAGGGATAAGAAAGATTCATTGATGTACATTTAGTTAACGTTAAGGTGAATGATGTCCTATGCTTTTTTATTAATTAATTATTCTTCATTAATAATCCCGCATATAGGGCCAATAGTACAATTACTATCCCTCCCATATAGTACAAAGCCTTTTCCTGTTTGCTGGTTTTGCTTTCCTTTAAATCAGTGGTCCAGTTTACGGCTTTAGGTTCTTCTTGTACTTGTACTGGAGAAGAAGGAACTGCTGCCGTGGTTAAAGAGCTGGCAGAGCTTTGAGGAGTTTCAGAAGGAGCGGGTGCTGGGGCAGTTTCTACCGGAGAAGGAACTGAGGTGGCGGTAGTAGTAGCAGAGGTAATACTTACATTTGTAGTACAATTTCCACAACTTCCTCCACAATCAAGATTAGTCTCATCACCATTTTTAGCTCCGTCTGAACAGGAAGTTACGATGAAATTGTAAGTGAAATTCTGTCCATGTTTGATGCTAAAATTATCTATCGCTTCTAATTTTAAAGTATAATTCCCCACCGTTAGTCCGCTTAAATTCCAAATGTAAGTCTGGTTGTTTTGAATAGTAATGGTTTTAGATAAGTTATTCAAGTATAATCTCACAGAAGAAAGGCCAGAGTGGTCAAATAGAGTTGCATTTACCAGTTGCGTTTTATCTCGACCTAAATGGACTTCAGATAAATAGCTGAATGCTCTCAATTCCGGTGGCAGAGTGTCGTTAATAATCAAGGTAGAATTTAGCAATAGGGAAATATTATGGTTGGATATATTTACAGTAAT
>JBBSWE010000019.1:0-7296 GCA_038046445.1 Nanobdellota archaeon
AACCGCTATTTAAGTATTATTTTTCTCCAACCGCGCTAATTCTTCTAACGCATTAGACTTTTCTACCAATTGCACACTAAATTCTAAACGATTAAACATTTCGTTCATCTTTACTCGACCCACTAACTTAAACTGTTCACCAAGTAAATCCGTTCTAACTTCTTCAAAAGAAGCTAAATCCTCTTTATACGCGGCGACCATCTTATCTTCTTTTCCTAATAAACGTGAAGCTTGGTTGCGCCAGAATACTCCTCGAATGGTGCCCGTGCCATCATCTAAAATAGCATTCACTACATAAGAAGTGGCCGGAACAACTTGTTTGTGTTCATCACATTGATACACTCCTTCTGATTCGACTACCTTCTTTCCGCATTCCGGACAGACATTAAAAAATCGGGGATCAAACACTTGCACTACTGTTCCTAACAATTCTATTCCGTCTTCTCCGTCTTGTAATTGTTCAATCTTTTTGCGATTGAAAGTAGGATTAGCTAAAGTATTGAATACGGTAGAAATACTTTCTCCTTTAGGATTAACTTCTAATTCGCCGCGATTACCTAAATGAATCTCGCGGTCGTTATTATTTTCTCTGGCAAAAGCGTTCTTCACCAGTACAATATCATCCACTTTAACCTTTTCTAACAAATCAACTTGCTCGTTCCAGAATACTAATCGAGTAGTTCCGGTTTCATCTCCAATTACTAAAGAACAAACTTTACCTTTAGAATCTCCTTTAGTAAACTCTCTGACCTCAAATTTGCGTACCACTTTACCTAAAGTAGTTACATCGCGCATCCCGGCATAAACTTCTTTAATTTTCAAACGGCTAGAAGAAGCGTTAAACAATTCTACTCCTAATTCATTAGCAATAATATGTGCCGCTCCTTCTTCACTAATCAAGCCAGAAAGGTCGTTAATTTTCTTCTTAATCCGCTCATCCAGCTCACGCGGAGTAACCTTGTTGCTTTTAAGCAACTTATCTTTAATTTCAGCTAAAGGAATTTTATACATGAGCCCACCCTCTTTTCTAACTTTAAACAGTAAAGCAGATTAAAGTGGCTTTATAAGTTTTTGTATGGTAAATGAGATAGATCTTAGAAGTTATAAGAAAATGCGATAATTCTTATAAAAGAAAGTGTAATTCGTTTTAATATGAGAACTGCCATTTCCGCCGTAATTATCAAAGAAAGGAAAATTCTTTTAGTTAAAAAAGAAGAGTTCTGGATCTTACCGGGAGGAAAGCCAGAACCAGAAGAGTCTGATCTAGATTGTTTGTGTCGAGAAGTAAGAGAAGAACTTTCCGGAACAGAATTAAAAAACGTAAGATATTACGGTGAATTTGAGGGAATAACCCCACGCAAAGGATATCTGTTAAAAGCAAAAGTTTATTTTGCAGAGATAATCAGTTCGCTCGGTTTACCCGCAGCAGAAATTTCTGCTCGTGAATGGGTAGATGATACGGGTCCTTATAAGATGTCGGACATCACCGCAAAAATAATTGATTCTCTTCGGAAAGACCAATATTTATGAATCTTATACTATTGTGAAGAATCCAGCTTCAACACTTCATAAACCAACGACTCTTCTCCATTCTTCAGGGCGGTTATGGTTAGATAATAGAACTGTCCAGGAACGATTTTAATATCTTCTAACCAATATAAAATCTGGTTTCCACAGCGATAAGCAGTATTCACTTGTCTAGTGATAGGACAATTATCTTCAGCTGGATTACTTAAAGGTTTAACCGTATAAAAATAACTTCCTTGCGAAGCAAAGAATAAGCTTTTGGCTTCTTGTGGATAGCTGTCCGGTTGATAATTCCAGTTAGTATAATACAATTTGTAACTTTCTGCTTCGGCTACCGGAGTAAAACTAACTTTAACTTGGTTTCCTTGCAAGGAAACTTGTGTATCCTGGGGAGAGAAGATATTTTTAGTAGTAAAATCCAAAGCGAAATTAAACTCTACTTCGTCCAAAGAAACACAAAAGAGGACTTGACGATTAGATTCAGAATACTCTTCCGATTTACAGGAAGAAAATTTCCATCCTTCTGGTTTATTCTTAAGTAAGCATTCTTGTAAATTTAATTCTGAGGCACATTGTTGTACTAAAGTAATCCCCTTTTTAACCAACAAATCATATTCAGTTTGATTCAACTCCGCCTTTATTTGGAAAGAAGGATTATATTCATAATTCAAATAAAAAGGATAAACCAGATATGCCTCGTAAATGGTAAACATCCCTACACTCTTTCGCTCAGTGGGGATATAGGTCGGATTTCGGGAGTTAATTGCTGCCTTAATAAAACTTTTTCCGTAAAGACTTCCTTCGACGTAAGACAAATTATAACCAGTAAGGTTCTTTTTGGTTAATTTTTCTTGCACCAACGATAAAAAAGTTTCTTTGAGAGGAGGAGAACAGAATTTGGCGGGGGAATTTAACAAAACATGTTCAGATACTTTTCCACACCCCCAATCCTTAGTTATCAAAAGAGGAAGTAATTCTTGTTTAGTTTCTTTTACTAAGCTTAGAACAGCATCGTCAAGCACCAATAAATTAGTTTCACTTTGTTGAAATGCACGGATGTAACTGGCAGACCAAAAACCCTTGGTTTGGTTAAGTTTTAGGTCTTCTACACCTAAATAAATGAAAGCGATAGCGAATATCACTACGATTAAGATCCAATAAAATATTAATCCTTTTTTGTTCATCTTTTTCATCGCATCGACTCCACTGGCCCCGGTGATTCAATTGTAAGAGGAGAATTAATGATATTTATGGCACTTTTTAATCCTTCCAAGTCAGATTTTTGTTCGTTCCATATCTTTACTTTTTCAATATTGATGCGACTTTCTATAGCCAAGCTATTATCATACTCTTTTGATAATTTACTGTCTTTGTTACTTAATGGGGAGAGCACAAAAATTCCAATGAAAAAAGCAAGAAATACTAAACCCAAGATTAATACCAATAAATCTAGAAGGTCGTCTATCTGTCCTTTTTTGTTGAAAAATATTTTATTGGACATATTCCTTCCCTGCTCCATGTTGGAAACTTTTAGCTTGAACGTAGATGTACAAATCTTCTGGGATTACTTTTCCTGCTTCCATTACCCCTACCTTTTTGACAAGAGTAAAATCGTCTGTTTTGAAATAATTATTAGTGATTACATTCAAATTCTTATTCTTCAGCCACAGCCGAAAATTATATTCCTGAAAGCCTTTCTCCGGGTCGGTAAAATAACAGTTGTCCATCTGTTTCTGGTTGAATTTATTTAAATCGATAATTCCAGCATAAACTCTTCCCGTGACCGGATCAACGTAAGCAAAACATTCTGGAATATTGGTAAAGCGTAAAGAAATGGCTTCCGCCTTAATCTTTTCGGGCAGATAAGTCAATTGCGATTCAATAGTAGAATAAGTGTAAACATAGAATACAGCCGCGGCAATAAATAAAACACTGGCAATCAGGTAGAAAATTTGTTTCTTTCCTATTTCAAACGCCCCTTCGCTTTCTCCTCTTTTATTCATTTTCTTTACACTCTCTGAGCCAGATTTTATTACTCTTTTTTTCTAAACATACTTTTTTCAATTGTTTAGTTACTCCTTCTGCTGTCCATCCTTCCGGCAATCTAAAGATACGTTTTTCTTGATCTGTGGGAAGATCTTTCGGCGCCATCACGATGACGCTATCCTTGCTCAAGATTAAAATAAATTTCTCAGTGCTAGTGGGATAGGCTACTACTGCTTCTCCCGGTGTGCCCACCAGAGTATTAATCATCAAGAACATATCTTGGGCTAAGTTTACTTTTTGAATATGATCAGAAGTGGCCAGATTGGTGGCGTTACGCATAATCATAAAACCAAAAAGGATGACTAACATCACTTCTCCAATAACAATAAGAATACTAGAAGCTTTCTTGTTCATTTTACGAGGTTCCGATTCCTTTATTTTTTACCGCAATGCCAGCAGTAGTACGCTGAGCAGAAAAGTCTAATCTGCGTGGAGTATCAAAATAGAAATTTTTTAAAGAGATTTTTTCACCAGCTAATCTAACTACACCTCTATCCCACACAGCTCCAGAACGGAAAGAGCAAGAATTGATTCCGTGTGTTTCTCCATAACCGCAATCCGAAGAACTCAAATCAAAGGTCATTTCTTTACAACGATATTCCTCTGGAGAAACAAGGACAATTCTACCAATGATATTATCTGTGCTCGCTTCACTCAATCCGCCCACACTTTCATATTTAACTTTTTGAAATAAACAAATACATCCTTTATCGAAACATTCGGGAGATTTAGGATTAGTAAAATCTACTTCAAAATTACTGATGGCTGCACCATCAATGTAAACTATACTCTTTTCAGATTTGGGAGCAAAGTAAACCACGGCCGTTTCTTTATCTAAGATTAAGAAAGTGGAAGCAGAAACTTGGTCAGGCAACTTTCCCAATTCAGTCAAATCAGTAACGAATGAATCAAAATTGTTGCTAGCTTGGCTGCTTAAACGAAATAATTCTGAAGTTATTTTACAAGTGGGGATAACAATCACTATTATCGCTAAAATTATTCCGATAATGGTACTTAAGACCAAACCTTTGCGATTCATAGTAAGTTTTATTTTGCTGCAGTAGGAGAAGCAGCAACACAAGTTATGGGACAAGCAGTACATTTTGTTCCTTCGGGAGGTTTAATTTCGCCATATGCGGCATCACAAGGACATTTGTCGAAAAAGTCTGCTACTCTATCTCCGTCGCAATCTTTCAAACTATCAATATTCTTGTCGATTGCTCCGAAAGCGCTTCCTCCGCTATTTCTGAACCAGATGATAATAAAGATAGAAACGAGAAGAGCAATCAATGCTACTACGATAATCCACCACATGTGCGTATCTCCTTTTTTGAACATCATCTTTTTACCTCTTTTTTTTGATTTTTATGTTGAATTTTTATTGACCAGCAATATCTCCCGCACCACAATTCTCTTGGGCGGTTTTGGAAAAGCTAATGTAAATTGAACTGACATCTCTTTCGCTAAATACTGCTTTCATAGCATCGTTGTATCCGCTTTTACTCAAATATACCGTCGCCCCGCCCAAAGCTATAGATCCGGCTGCTATCGTAGTAGCACTCGAACTTACCACTGCCAAACCAACTTGAGTAGTGACTAATCCCACACAGAACGGACCGGAAATGATACATACTCCCACCAATCCTACTCCAATAACTATCGCTCCGGCAATTCCCATTTTTCCTACCCCTCCCCAAAACGTACTATCTTTCTTGTTGATGGGCATATAAGAAATTCCATAAGCTTCTCCGGGCATAATGGTGGGGGCATTAAAGACTATTCTTCCCGGACCGCCAGAACTTTGCACATAATTAAGATAACTTAAATTTGTTCCCGTCATATTATGTGTGCTCATGTAATCTTGCATCTCCCACCCAGCAATGGGAGTAAAATCTTTGTTATCGATTAAGATGTTATAACAATTGAAACATTTGTTTTTATAATTACTAAAAGAGAAGAAGCCAGAAATAGAACCAAAGTTAGAACCGAGAATTTCTTCATATTTTCCCTGTCCGAACATCCACCAGCAGCGTGCAATCTTCTGCGCGACCATTTCCTTTATCGCTTCCCGATCTCCAGAAACTTTCTTGTCAATAGTTCTGCACATTACCGGAACGGGGGTTATTTCTTTATCAATGAATTTTCCGTTTATATCAATAGTACTCTTAGCTCTTAAAGCCACTGAGTCTCGACAGATATTCTCTGCTGTCGTATCATCGGTATTAGATAAAAATCGAGCCATTACTCCTCCCACCAACATAAATGAAGCAATGGTAATAATAATCGCTACTAGAAACGCTGCTTCCATCCCCCTTCTATTCTTGAAAATTTTTAATGACATTTTTTCACGTATTTATCTGAACCGGAATTATATCGAGAGAGAAGAGAGTTCTCTACGCCTTCGTCAGAAACATAATTATCATCTATCCCATCTTCATTGTAATTATAAGCAGCATTGGTAGGAATGAAACAGATGTCTTTTCCTTTTCCTTTGAACAATAAACCGCCGTTCTGAAGATTATTTCCTTCATCATTTACTGGACCACTATCCGGCCATCCTAGCACCCTCAAAGTATTTCCGTTTATGTCTCCCAAATTGTTTTGATAAAGAAGAGTTGCTCCAACCACTACGGAATAATAGGGTTCATTTAATACTTCCCCACCAGAAATGAAGTGATCAAAAAAGTTTTTAGCTTCGTTAGAAGGTCCAGCAATTACACACGGGCGAGCTCCGGCAAATTTCCATTGTTTCGGAACCTGGTCTTTGTCATTTTGAATTGTGACCGCCATGAAGGGAGTTCCGCTTTCTAGATTAGTATTAAAAAATATTTTATTCCCTTCTTTGGTACTCTGACCTAAATCAGCAGAAAATCCCGCAAATTTTTCAAAACAATTTTGATTTGGACTTCCTATCATAATATCTAATACTGCTTTCAGTTCGTTTACTTCTCCTTCCAATTTTCCTTCTAAAGCCAAGTTGGAAGCCTTCAATTCTTGCGCCCCGATACTGACATTAGGTACTTGTTTCCAGATTTCGTTAGCGGCAGATTTAGCTCCCGGAAACAATCCATTATCCCAATAAACCCCATACATAATTATCGCTCCGACTATCAAAGCAGTTACACTAAAGATTAACCAACCGGGAGTGTGGGTATCTGCTTTTCTGTTCATAGGGCTTTACTCCACGCGTTTAACATTTCTACCAACTTTTCCTTTAACCCGAAATACCAAGCTAAGACAAAAACTAATAACAAAACGGCTAAAACAATCATAATCAACTGCCACATTTCCATCCCTTTCTTATTCTTAAAAAAAGCTTGTCTGAATTTCAACCTAATATTCCTCCCACTTTTTTCCACATTACAAAATAAATCATGCCCCCTATCAACAATAGGATGAGAAGAATTATTACAATCGTCTCGGGAGTAAGCCAATCCGCACTTCCTTTACGATAAAATTTCATCTTCATTTAGGATAGCAATATCCTTTTTCGCCTTGTGTACTATCTGGACCACAATCGCTATTAGCAGTAACTTTTTTGGGAGTGCCAATGCAGCATTTATACCCCTGAGAACAAGTAAAGGCGGATGATTCCAAAGTGTAAGTGGGACAGAAACCAGTACCGGAAGTAGAAGCGCATACTCCCCCCTTTCCTTCGCAATCAGACAGCCCTCCTTCCAGCTTGTTGGTCTTTCCGGTAAAGATAATCATTAAAATAATCAA
>JBBSWE010000020.1:0-9752 GCA_038046445.1 Nanobdellota archaeon
TTTTTGTGTCACAAATACTTAAAACGAGGTATTATCTTCTTGTTTATATATCACTTACTTTTCGAACTGTGCCAGTTTTCAGATAAGAATATAAGGATTGTCATTATTCTATCTCTTATGGGAAACATAAGATGGCGCGACCAACAAACTAAAACCTTGTTATTATCTAAAGCTAGTCTTAAATCTGAAGGTAAATCAAGCAAGGAACCTCTTCATTCTCTGGAAAGGAAAGCCAAATTGTTAGAAAAGATTAAAGAGATGAAAGCCAAGCATAATTTAGATAAGGAATTAATAAAAAAATAAAATTAAAAGTGCCTATTTCTTATGTTTGTGTTCTGTTTCCTTATGTTCACATTCGCACTCATCATCTTCACAGGCACAATCACAATCTTCACCGCAATCTCCACCGGCGCAAGAACACTTTTCTTCCTCACCACCGCAGCATCCACCTTCTTCCTCTTCCGTTCCTTCTATATTGATGCCCACAATCTCAATATCGAAATGTAAATCTTTTCCGGCTAAAGGATGATTAATATCGATAGTAACTTTTTCTGGTTCTACTTTAACAATCTGAGCAGGAATCTGCTGTCCTTGTGGTCCGCGCATTAACAACTGCATGCCTACTTTGGGATCAGGTTGTGGAGGTAGCTTGTCTCTTGGAATCTCTAAAACTAATTCCTTGACTACTGGACCATACGCTTCAGCCGCAGGAATCACAAAAGTCTTTTTATCTTTCACTTTCATTCCTTCTACTGCTTTATCAAATCCAGGAATAACTTGCCCAGACCCAGCCGTAAAGGTTAAAGGAGCTCTTCCTTCAGAAGTGTCAAACATACTTCCATCAGATAGTTTCCCAGTATAATGAACAGTAACTCTGTCTCCGGATTTTACTTTATCGTTAGTATTTTCCTTAGTTTTGGTTTCTTTGGCCATAGTCTTATTCCTCCTATTTTCCTCTAAAAATTAGAGCTGTTTATAAAATTGATGGAGTTAAAATAACTAAGAAGTAGGCGGATTCTGGTAATGAAGTTTGTACGCTCTTTCAATCCCCCTCATCTTGGGTACGAATTCATACGCTTCTGCTCCCAGATGCTTCCGGGTTAAATCCCATACTGTTCTTGCTCCCGTATTACGAATCAATCCCGGAATTCCATTTGGTCCCCAATTGTAACCTAAAAGGACCCAATTCCATTTTTCTTCTTCCGGCAGTTTTTTGAATCCCGGAACATCGCGTTCATATTTTTGATAAAATTTAGCCAAAAATTGTCCTCCACAAAGCAACTGTCTGGCACTACGCGGATTACAACCAAAGGCTTTAGAAGTATCAGGCATAAATTGCATTAATCCTTGTGCTCCGGCTTTGGAAGTAACCCCTGTACTCCAATTACTTTCTCCTTGAACAAGAGAGATGAAAAGAGAATAAGGAATTTTCACATTGTATTTATCTTGAACTGAGCTTAAGGCTTGGTTAATAAGAGTAGCATAAGGTTGGCAATGGATAGTTTGAGTAAAATTTCTGGCAATACCTTCTCGATTCCGATAATGCAAATATGCTTCTTCGATGCGTGATTCTCTTTCTAAAATGTTTTTACTTTCCGATAAGGTTTGTGAATATTGATGGAACATCTTTTCATCGATTTCTTTGGGAAGAAGCGTTCCTCGGATTATTTTATCTAACGAAGTATTTTCATTTAAATCATCAACCCGAAAAGAATAATCGTAAGTGTGTTTTTGAAAAGAAGCTAAGGTGAAAGGGGGATAGAATTGAGCATGCTTCCTTTTTGGCGCACCATCGGCATAAGAATGCCAACTAAGGATGGCTGCAGCTAAAACTGAAAAGTATGTTGGCAACCTCTTTTTAATGGATTCAAAGCTCATTTTCTAAAAGTTATTATCTAATAATTGTTGCCCGATGGGAGTTATATAAGGGTTGTGCTATAAGTGTATTGTAGGTATATGTCTTTTCCACCACTTCTATTTTGTATCCACTTAACAGTAATAACTAAACAAAACCTTTATAAATAACCTCCTCTTTTTAAGCTTAAATGGGAAGAATTCAGGCACTAAAGAGGGGACTTTCTACCGCTACAGGAAAGGTAGCTTTAGTTCTCTCTGGTTTAGCGGCTCTGGGAATCGTAGCTTATTCTGCTCTTCCTCATCACCAGAAAGAATCCGAACCGGAAAATTCTGCCCAACAATGCGCTAGTTATTTCATCCCTAGCGAGGCTCAATGCATTGGTTCTATTCTTAGGATCTCTTCTGAAGATGCTAAACGGCATTTTGGTTCTATGCCTTTGTATCAATGGTTAGTTAATTACGGAAAAGAAGTTGGTCTAACCCTAGAAATAAAAGAAGGTTTTTTTGTTTTAAGTAATGAGGATATCACTAAAATTGGCCGGGCGGTGGGATTAGAATCTCAAGAATTAAAAGAATATCTAACTACCAATCCTTATCGTTATCTTTTGTATCAAAGTCATCGTGAAGCTCCTCTAACCCTAGACGCTCTTTTGCGGGTGGAATCCAGCGGAAAATTCAATTCCCAGAAGCCCTGTAATTCTAAGGGATACTGCGGATTGATGCAGCTTGGTTACGATGGCGCTTTTGCTGAAACCTTACAATTACTGATGAGCTCATCTCGGAAATATTCTGATTTTAGAAACATTAATGGTGCAAATTTTGCTCCAGAAATAAATTTGATTGATATCCAATCTGATGGATTAGTGAAACTGATTCAGATGGTTCAAGAGCGAGTTTTAAAATTAAAACCGGCTGTAAATGCAGACATCGATGCTTGTACTGTCCGCGGTTATGTAAACGAAGAGGAATCTAAACGCTGCGAAAGTATTGGAAAATTTAATCGTTACTTAAGCAATTTAACTACTTATCTCAATCAGGCTATTCGGGTTCATGATTCCCGTTCTCAGCGTCAAGCAGAAGGATTATACTCTCAAATTGTCAGCGGAAAAGGAAATCTTTTTGGCAGCTTAAACGAGATGTTAAGAATGGCTTTCCAGGATCAGCGTGATTATCAGCAGCTGTTAAGTCCAAGAAGAATCAAATCCATTTTTGATAAGTTATGGGAAAAGGTGAAGGTTAATCATCCTCTAAATATTGCTATCGCTCACATTGATACTCTTTTCTTGGATGGAGAGTATGATCGTTTAAGCGAGGAGTTTCCTCAAACTTATGAGGGGGTGAATAAAGATATCTTCAAATATGAGGGGTACAATAAAGGAGTTTCTGAAGTGCATAATTCTCTTCTAAAAAAAGGTAAATTTCCCGGAGATGGAGATTACCCTCGCAAGGTAGAAGCAGCTAAACAATTATTTACGGAAATGAACCACTCTTTCTACGGGGATGCTAGTCTTAGTTGTAATTTTGTTTTGGGAAAAATACGCTGTCCGCTTCCTTCAGCGATAGACGGATATCTAAAATAAATACATATTACTTATGTCCTTCTTTCAGGAATTCGCTGGGACTTACTATTTTAATCCCTTCAAACTCTTTCAATTTTAATAAGTGGCTATCATTGCTGATAATAAAGTCAACGTTTCCAGCTTTTGCGCATTCAATAAATTTATCGTCATCAGGGTCATCCTTAATTACGCATATTTTTTCTACAGGCTCCACAATAATTGATAAAGTAATAACTTTTGCGACAGTTCTCTTCATTTCTAAATTCTTGTTCTTGATTTTGTCCTGAATTTCCTTATAGTTCCAGACTTCAGAAAACTCTTTGATAATATCTTTTGAAAGAACTAATTCTATCTCTTTTCGTTCTACTTTTTCTATGATTTTGTTCGAGTCTCCGTTCCAAAAAGTAGCAGAAACTAAAACGTTGGTATCTACTGTAATCCTCATTTTTTTCGGGATTTGTGGATAAGATCGTTAACTTCAGATTCTTTAAGTTCGGATTTTTGTGCGGCTTCTTTTAAGGGCTTAGTTATTTCTGCAAAGGTCTCTCTAGTTACTTTCTTCATGATTAGAGTATTATCTTCTAATAAGAAAAGCACTTTAGTTCCTTCTTCTAATCCCATTTCTTTTCGTATGTCTGAAGGTATCGCCACTTGTCCTCTAGAGCTTATGCTCCCCATTTCAAATATTTCAGTTCCCATAATCATCACCTTGCGCGGGTATCTTACTTGTAAGACAGATAAGATATATCTTATATTTAAGCTTTTTGGTAATTTATCGCTATTTGTTGTATTGTTCAAAGAATATTTTAAATTGATCTCCTAATTCACTTATGTCCTTCTTTCAAGATCTTATTCAAGGTATCAGAAATTACTTTACCAGAAGCCTTTCCGGCTAATTGTTTCATACATTGGCCCATTAATGCTCCCAACGGAGCTCCTTTATTCTTGGCTACAATTTCTTTTATGATGCGATGAATCTCTTCCGTAGCCAAAGTAGCATAATTCTTAATATCAAAAGTTCCTTTAATCATGTCAATCAAGACATCCAGTACAATATCTTTGTGAATCTTATCTTCCGCCAGATATTGGAATAATTGTCTAAAGTTCTCTTCCGTTAATTTTTCCGGATCTAAATTATATTTTCTCTTGATATCTAAAGGAGTGGAATTGATCGTTTCCGCTACAAAGGCAGGTTTGATTTGTGGATACTTAGCGATAATCTCTTCAAATAAAGGCATCATTTCTGATTTGGCCATGAATTCCGCTAAATCTTTAGCTAATCCTAATTCCTTTTGATATCTAACAAACTTATCCTCCAGAGTTTCTGGAACTTGTACATTAGAAACATCGGGCTTAACTAAAGGAACGTCGGTTTCGGGATACATTCTAGCCGCTCCGGGCATTGGTCTTAAGAAACTTGTAGTGCCATCGGGATTAGCTTTACGTACTTCTTTGGGTACGGCTAATTTTAATTGTGTTTCGGCACGAGTAAGAGCAGCGTGAATTGCTTTACGCGCCTTATCTTCTTGATCGGCAATGATAATAAAAGCGTCTCCCTCTCTTACTTGCAACATTTTTTTTATCTCTTCAATTTCCTTAGCAGAAAATTTGTATTTGTTCAAATCTTCATCAGAATGAATCATACCTCCCACGCCAAACACTTTGGCATAATCAGACATTTCTGTTCCGAAGCGTCGATTGGGTTGGATTTCTTTTCCTAACACTCCGGCAAAGCCGGGAACTTTGGCACCCAGAATTTTCCCCTTCTTCTCTAACACTTTTTTGATTAAAGGAGATTCGGTTTGGGAAAATAAATGATTTAAATCAATTACTTCTCCTACTTTGAAATTATCTATTTTTTTTACTTGGCGATGGATTTCTAGTAACACTTTCTGTCTTTGTGCTTCCCACTCTACCCAAGTAGAAAGCATCTTCAATTCTTGTGCTCCTTTTATTTCAATTCTGTTTCCATGTGCGATAGAAACGTTTAGATCTTGTCGGATCGTTCCTAGTCCGCGCTTTACTTTCGGAAGCGAACGCAATAAGATCCCAATTTTTTTAGCTGTTTCCTGAGCTTGTTCAGGTGTTCTGATATCCGGAGCAGTGCCGATTTCGATTAAAGGAATGCCTAAGCGGTCTAAGCGATAAGTTTTTTCCGTTGCTGTTTCAGAGATGTCTTTAGCTGCATCTTCTTCCAGATTAATGTTTTCAATACGTACCTCTCCTTGACTAGTATTTAGGGATCCGCCTCTCGCAATCAAAGAAGTTCTTTGAAATCCGGAAGTTACGCTGCCGTTAGTGATAGTCTTTCTCATTACTTGTACAATGGGATTGACTTTGGAATGGACCAATTTACAGAATTGTAACATGGTATAAAGAGCATCTTGGTTGATTTCATGCGGGGGTTCACAATCAGCTTCTACTAAACAAGTGGTGTCATGATATCCTTGATAAATAAAAGTTAAATCTTTAGCTTGTTCATGTTTAGAAGCTATATCAATCGAGCCAGATTCTCCCGCAGAAGCGCGAATCTTTCTTTTGAT
Organism: Nanobdellota archaeon; assembly: GCA_038046445.1. Lineage (GTDB taxonomy): Archaea > Nanobdellota > Nanobdellia > Woesearchaeales > GW2011-AR9 > JACRPH01. The sequence goes on from JBBSWE010000020.1 coordinate 5,960, forward strand.
ACTGAAATCCGGTTCATCATCTCTTAGAATGGTGGGACAATTACAGAATAACTTCTTCCCTTCCAACTGTTGATGAATCTCTATCCCACACTTCAATCCTAACTTAGAGCATTCTTCTGGAGTCATTACTTGGAGAATAGTTGAGAGGTTTAAAAAGATTTGGGCTCAACGCAACAAATATAAACACCAAAATAATTCTTTTCTTATGAATAAAACCCTTTTGTTGATTATTTGCATTATTATTCCCTTAGCAGTAGGAGGAATAAGTTCTTTGTTTACGATTAGTTCTGTTAATGATTGGTATCTTGGAATCAATAAACCTTCCTTTAATCCACCTAATTGGATCTTTGGACCAGTGTGGAATACTTTATTTGTTTTGATGGGAATTTCCTTATATCTGGCTTGGACTACTACTGGAAGTCCTTTATGGAAGTTGGGAATAATTATTTTTGGAGCGCAGCTCGCTTTGAATTTCTTGTGGAGCATGCTTTTCTTTGGCTTACACTCTCCGCTTCTTGCTTTTATTGATATCGTGTTGTTGTGGATAGCTATCTTAGCCAATATTATTCTCTTCTGGCAGATAAATCCTTATTCTGCTTATCTCTTGATCCCTTATCTGTTATGGGTAAGCTTTGCTAGTGTATTGAATCTGTTTATTGTGCTGTTGAATTAGAAAAATAAAAAAACCCGTTTAGGGGCATGCCCTCGGTCGAAACAAGATAATCCTATTGGTTTGACCCAGAAAGCTTCTCGGGCTTGCAACCCTCTGAACATGGTACTGAAAAGTTAGTGCTGCTCCATTCCTGGCCTGACACGATTCCCTCACAGCCCATCCCAAAGGACAAGCCGTCGGCAAAACTTCCTGGACCAATAAAATCATAATGGCCCTTCCTTAGGCTTCGGCTCCGTGTGAAGTCCGTTCACGGTGACAACGCAGGACTAGCGCGCCAGCCTAGCTATCCCTCACTAATTTGCGTATTAGGAACGCCGTGCGACATTCGGAGCGTTGCTCCTCAGTCCCACATTAGCTGTAAAAAGGGCTATTTTATATAAAGATTTTGTGGGAAACTATCTTATCAATCGACACAATGAAGCTGAAACCCCGAAAGTAGATAAATAAAAAATGAGGGTGCTTGAAAAAAGCTTAAAGTATTTTGGAAGTTTGCTCTTGGCAAGAAGAAAATATTTATATCTCGAAAGAGTTTATTAAAGGCTTATGGAGAACACTGCAATAAGATTGGATGGGGATATCGTAAATGAGCAAAAGAATCCTCTTTTTGAATTAGGGTTAAAGTATCCTACTCTACTTGGGAAATTATGGGGAAATCTTTCTTCTTTAGAACTAACAATTAGAATATACATCGCTCGCGTAGAAGGTATCGAAGAACAATCACCCCAACTCGAAAAAATGAAAGTAGGTGAAGTAGTAAACAAACATCCTCTTGTTTGGTGTGGCATCAACAATTCTTTTTCTGAAGTGATAGATTATTTTAATCGTTTGGTTACAATAACAAAAAGGATAGATAAAGAAAAAGTATTAAAGTTACGGAACACTTTAGCCCACTCTAGAATATTCAGTTTGAATAAACAATCACCTTTCATAATGATGGGGTTTGTTAAGTCGGATAAGGGTATTATTATTAATTATAAACAAATTATGAACCAGAAATGGTTTGATGAAAATATAAAGTGGACAGGTAACGAAGTAGAGAGGATAAGTGGATTATATAACTCAAAAGTGATTAATAGAAAAGAAGATTTATAGTAAGAGATGTGGTTGATTATGCTTAAGATTTACAAATAATTTTTAGGTAAGTTGTAACACCCATTATAACTGAATGGACTCCATAACTAAAATTAGCGAGCAGGGGTATAAAAAATTTTCTTTATTTAAGGATGAGAAGAATTGAAAGCTATTGATTTTGGGAGAAAAAATTCTATTGGTTTTATTCTATCATAAAAATACCATACACTATAAATTTGTTGTGTTCCTAATGCTACTCCATATTCAAAAAATCTGTTAAGAGGATTATATGGGATTATGGCAATCCAAACATTGATATCCTTCCTATGCCTTCTTTTTAAGTTTATTTTCTGAATAATATAAGATACTGAAGGAAGCGGATCCTCTTTTGTTTCAAAGTAAAATTCAAATCCTATTTTATGATGTACCGTTTCTACATTAATATTAGCGAGATTATCATTTTTTTTCCTTTCTTGTTTTACTATATCTTCTTTAGTGATTTCCTGGGCAATCTCTTTCATCCAATTATATAATATAAAATTTGTTATAAGGTCATCTTGCGATTCAATTTTTTCCATATTATTCTATTTTCATCTTTAGTTTAAAAACCATTCTATCAAACCATGATAAAATATATTAAAATAATTATATCTCTTACTTAGTCCACTCTTCCTTCAGTTCGCAGTAATACAAGGGAGTTTTACCGTTTACTTCGGAATCTAAAGTAAAAACTAATCCGTTCCCCTGAAGAGATACGTAAGCATGACACGGGGATGTACACGACATATCTCCTAATTTTTGAAACTGTTTTGTATTCAAATTTACGACATAAAAAGGCTGATTTTGTTCAGTTCTCCTACAAACTAAAGTATTATCACTAAAAGTTGCGAAATCAGGTAAATATCCAGGATAATATTCCGCCAGATATATACATGTAAATCCTAACATGTTATCTGTAATGTTTTCTAAAGTACTGTCAGTAATGTTAAATCTAAAAATGTGGTTATCTAAATTTACACTTTTATCCAGAAACAAAACATTTTCTCCTGAAAGTAAAGATTGTTCACCCTTTAAGGTTGGACCAACATAATCATTTGTTTTCAAATTGAAAACTTTTATTTTAGGAGGAGGAGTCATATTCTCGGAATATTCAAAAAGAATATTTCCATTTTCTAATTGTGGAAAATTATGTGTTCCTATACCGAATGCATAAAAAAAGAAATCAATATTAATGATGGTTTTGGTACCATCTTGAAGATTAACTAAGAAAAAATTATGATAATCTAGACCGCCAGAAACAGTACCAACCCCATTAGAACATAACAAATTATCTCCATCTATGTCCGAGCAAAATGTTTTCTGGTTGCTTAAATCTAATATCTTCTTACCGCCATTAACATCATAAACCATGGTCAAAAAATTGAGAGACTGTGAAGTACTAAATAATAGCTTACTATTCTTCAATCGTAATGAAAATCCTAGTCTCGCATTTGGATCATTCACTTCTTCAAGAATAATTGTGCTATTAGTTTCTAAATCGTAAACATTAATAGAGAATGGAACTATTCTATTACTTAGAAAAGCGACTTTGTTTCCAGAAATAACTGGAAAGGCACCATCAGCAATATGTATTCTATCTTCACACCCACTCCAATCTCCCCATTTTCCTTCCACACAAGTTCTAGTTTGGTATCCCTTACAGGGAGAAGTAGTCTCACATTCCATTTTTTCAATTTTACCATCCAAGCATCCTTCGTCGCAAGAGGAAGTATTCTTAACATGGACAATAAAGCTGTCGTAAGTAGCCACACATATCCCATCTGTGACCTGTACGGTACATTTATGCTCACCAACATCTTTACATGTAGGTGTAAATTCATATGATCCATCAGAAGTCATGCTTCCGACGCAGCCTTCCTTCAAAGAAAAAGTTAATTTATCCTCTGTATCCGGATCCTCAGCATTATCATATTTAAATGTTACTTTATCTCCAAGAGAAATATTACCTACGCCAGCAGCATAAATCACCGGACAGCGATTTACATCTTT
>JBBSWE010000021.1:0-5268 GCA_038046445.1 Nanobdellota archaeon
ATCGGCAACAAAGATTTGCATAAGATTTGGTAACTTTTCGCTTCTACGGTGATCTCTCCTGTTTTTGTTTTGAAGATGGTGCCAGTAATTCCGACAATATCCCCGATATCACTTTTCTTGGTGAAAAGTTTGTAAATATCTTCTCCTAAATTATCTTGACTTAAGTAAACCTGCAATTTTCCACTTTGATCGAGAATGTGTGCAAAACTGGCTTTTCCCATCACGCGCTGCAACATCAATCTTCCCGCTACGGACACTTTCTCTTCCGCATGCTCGCCGATGTTTAGATTAGCAAACTTGTTTTGAATATGTACCGCATGATGAGTGTGTTGGAAAGAATAAGGATAAGGGTTTATCCCGGATTGCCAGAGTTCATGATAACGAGCTAATTTACTTTGATCCAGTTCTAGTTTTTTAACCATAAATGTTAGAGTAAGATAGGATTTTATAAAGGTTATTGTAAGATAGAGGGGGTTTACCTACCCCTACAAATATTAAATAATAGAAAGATTTATAAATATGTAGGGGTAGGAATGATTATGGTCACCATAAAAGAAAAAGTGCAGGAAAATAAAAGATACTTTTACTTAACCCATGCTTTTAGGAAAGGAAAGAGCGTCTTAACTAAAGAGAAATATCTCGGCTCTGAAATACCAAAAAATATTGAAGAGCTAAAGAAAGCTTTTGTTCAGGAAATTTATGTTCAAGAATGGTACTCCAAATTTGAGCAAATTAGGAAGAATCATGCTACAGAAGAGAAAAAATTACCCAAATCGGCCTTGGATAAAGAAATTAATAATTTTATGATTAAGTTTACTTATGACACTAATCGTATTGAAGGCTCCACTTTAACCTTGAAAGAGACCGCTAGGTTATTGGAAGAAGGAATTGCCCCTTCTCAAAAACCGCTTTCTGATGCTAAAGAAACAGAAGCGCATCGAGATTTATTTTATGAAATGCTAAAGTACAATAGAGACTTAAACCTGCAGATTGTGCTTTACTGGAACAAACAGTTATTGAAAAGCACTAAACAGGATATCGCCGGGAAGATTAGAACACATCAAGTAGCTATCGCTGGAAGCAAGTTCCTGCCTCCTTCTCCGGTAGAAGTAGCTCCCGCTTTGGAAGAATTCTTTAGTTGGTACTCTAAGAATAAAGATAAAATCAATCCAGTAGAATTAGCGGCCTTAGTTCATCTGAAATGTGTTACTATTCATCCTTTCACAGACGGAAATGGAAGAATTTCCCGCTTGATGATGAACTTTGTACTGCATAAGAAAGGATTTCCTCTGCTGAATATCCCTTATGTAAAGAGAAGCGGTTATTATACTGCTTTAGAAAGAAGCCAGATAAAGAAGGAAGAAAGGATCTTCCTGCAATGGTTCTTTCGTCGTTATCTGGAAGAATGGAAGAGATATTGGAAGTGAATTAATTCTCTTTCACTCCTTTCTTCATCAACTTATGCGCCAGATGCAACGGTTCAGGCAGTTTATGGGGATAGCGAATAGTTTTGGTGATCAAATCTAAAGCCGAACCTAAAGTAATCAGATGTCCGGGAGAGACGTACACGGGATTAGCATGCTCTCTGGTCGTAATTTCAAAACCACAGATTTCATTATCATAAATTATTTTTCCCTGTTCTACTTTTCCCAAAATTAATTTTGGGTTGATACCGATAGTGGGCTTATTCAAATTCAATCCTATATGCGAAGCGATACCCATTCTTCGTGGATGTAAAATTCCTTCTCCCTTGATTAGAATTACATCTGGCTCTTGTTCTAATTTATTAAAAGCTTCCATCATCGCCGGCATTTCTCTATACGCTTGAAATCCGGGTTGATAGGGAAGGGGATCGTTTAAAGTATAAGTTTGTGTTTCTAAAATCTTTAGAGAAGGATATTCGCAGAGAACGACGCAGGCTAAGAGTTTATTCTTTCCTAGAGGTGTAGTGTCTATACCAGCAATAGTTTTTATTTTCTCGAAACCATCTCTAAGAATAATCTTTGGTGCTAATCGCAATTGTTCTCTCCGTAATTCGAAAGTGTCCATGTTATTACCTATTATTAGATCAGTTCTATCACCACTTTTACTGAAATATAAAATAAAAAAGATTATTATTCAGGATTTCGTTTTCCTATCTCACTATCGATGTCATCCAAGAAATATTCCTTGAGAGAATGATTAAGTAAGTGATTAGTCAAAGAGGAAAATTCTCCAACACTTAGCGGAGTAGGATTAGGTACCCCAGCACAACAACCCTTATTCTCATGAGCATATAAACACCCAGTAGTCATCAAAGTTGAGGCAACGCGTTCTTCTCTTCTGATGCAATCTCCGTAAGTTCCATCTAAGCCACGAGCGAAATGTAATTGTTTAGTTCCAGAAGCATATGGTAAAATTTCGGCAGCCTTAACATAATCAATAACGTTTTCCTTAAGTGCTTCTTTCTTTCCACATCCTACTGATAAAGCCGCTATGGCCAATAAAGCGCATAAGGTTTTTCTCATTTTTGTTTTCCCCCCATTTTTAATTATAATTTAAGAACAAAAAGAAACGTCCATTTATAAACCTTTCTTAAATAACTACTGTGAAGTAACTAACAAGATAACATCCGTTCCAGAAAAGCATTTATATACTAAAGAACACTTCTTCCCTAGAGAGGTAAAAGATAGAATGGTCATGCGAGAACAGGATAAGCATTTTTTGTGGTCACTTACTGCTGCCCTAGGAGTAATTCTGGTTTGGAAGGGATTATGGGAAGGATGGTATGAGGTACCAACTATCGGAAATGAATGGGTAGCTTTGTTCATCGGATTTGCATTATTAACTTTCTCCGGAGTAATCTTCAAAGAGTTCGATCCTTTGGGCAGTCTGGACAAATCAGTCAACCGTGTCGCTCACTTTATCCATGGTCACCCTAAAAAGAATTTATTTGAAATAATATATCATGATAAAATTCTCAAAAAGGATGTAGTGGTAAGAGCTGAACGTATCAAACACGTTGAAAGAGGAAGTTTAGTAGTAGAAGATGAAAAGGGCGGGCAGGAAGTGTTCATCCCTCTCCATCGCATGAGAGAAGTAAATTTTAAAGGAGAACCTTATTGGAGGTTTTAAGATGATTAGTTTTTCTAAAGAAGCATTGAGACATTACCTTTTTGCGGTTATTGGAGTTATTGGAATAGTATTATTCTGGGCCGGTTTGTGGGACGGAATAGGGAGTTTATGGCTTCTTAAAAACCCTTTAGTGAGTTTAGCAGCAGGACTGGTCATCTTGGCTTCTTCCGGATTACTATTGAAAGAATTTGATCCTTTGAAAGAAGAAGAACAAAAAATCCATGCAGAGATGCTTAAGATTCATCATCATCCTCAAAAGCAGGAGTTTCATATCAAATTTCATGATCGCTTAAAAGGAAAAGATGTACTACACCAGGTTAAACACCTTAAGGATATCGAAAAAGGTTTCTTGATTTTCGTAGAAAAAGAAGGAAAAGAGCTTTTTGTTCCCATCCATCGTGTAAAAGAGATCCTGCACAACAATAAATCATACTGGAAGCATGGTTAATCACAAACATAAAAAAAAGGGAGTTACTCCTTTAATGATTACCCTATTGCTAATTTCTTTCGCCGTAGCCGTAGGTGTAGTGATTATGAATTTAGGTGCAGCAGAAGTGGAAGATGCCGCGGAATGTCCGGTTAGTATAGGATTAAAGTTAGCGATAATTTCAGGACAAGAACAGATCTGTTATGATTCCGCTAAAAAAGATATTGCCTTCACTTTGGAAAACGGAGTGAACATCAAAGTGGAAGGACTGATCTTTAATGCCATCGGTAAAACCAAAGCAGAATCTTTCGAATTGAATGAAGCCAAGATGATAAAAGTAGGCAATTATCTCGGTCACGTAACTTACGATACTTCGGTGAGCGGAGAAATTCAGCAGATCAAGATTACTCCCAAGATTGTTCTTTATGATACGGAGCAGATTTGCACTGAGCAGGCTTTAGTGGTTGAGAATATTAGAAACTGTTAAGCTTTACCCAAACCTTTTTAACTTCTAAGACAATTACTATAAAACATGCAAATAGACATTGACCTTAATCAATCCGTGGACGAGAATGCTGGAACTTACTTTGATCTAGCTAAGAAAGCCAAGAAAAAGATTGAAGGAGCCAAGAGAGCTTTAGAAGATACTAAAAAGAAACTGGAAGAATTGCAGAAGAAAGAACATCAGTTCATGGAAGAGGAGCAGAAACGTCAAGCTAAGAAAGAAATCAAGAAAGAATGGTACGAAAAATTCCATTGGTTCTTTTCTTCAGAAGATTTTTTGTGTATTGGGGGAAAAGATGCTACTTCTAATGAAATCATCATCAAAAAACATCTTGAACCTACAGATTTAGTATTTCACACGGAATTGCCGGGCTCTCCTTTTTTCTTGATCAAAGAAGGACAGAAGTGCGGAGAAGCTACTAAAGAAGAAGCGGCTCAAGCTACCGCCGTGTACAGTAAATCTTGGAAAGCCATGCACACCCAAGGAGATGTATTTTACGTTTTACCGGAACAAGTAACTAAAGAAGCTAAATCCGGAGAGTTCATCGCCAAAGGAGCATTTATGATTTACGGTAAGAGAAACATCATGCATCCAAAAGTAGAGATGGCTCTGGGTTTAGTGGAAGGAAAAAATATTGGTGGACCAGTAAATTCTATCAAAGCGAAGACTAGCAATTACGTGGTTATTATCCCAGGTAAAGAGAAGAAGTCTGATTTGGCCAAGAAGATTAAGTTCAAATTGAAAGGCGGAGATTTAGATGATATTGTTACTTTCTTGCCAGCGGGAGAGGGAGACATTAAGAAAGAGAAGTAGTTTTAATTATTCCTTTTATCCCACTCTTCCTTCATCAATAAAGCATCTCCTTCAATATTGGGAGATTCAGAAATCACTACTCCTTTAATCTTGAATTCTTTCCAGGCTTTAATCAAATCTTTGTAATTCAGGTCTGATTCCTGTAGATTCAAATGGTTTCTCTCTCCTTTAGCAGTATAGTTGATGCCCGAAACATGAATATGCATATTGTTCAAGGCTTCTCTGCCTTTAGCTTTCTCTACTTCTACCAACATCTGCCGGAATTCTTCATAAGTATTATTCTTCCCTCCGGTACGCGCATGGAGATGCGAGAAATCGATACAGGGAAGCACTTGTTCCAATTCTTGTGACAAACGCAAGATTTCTTTCAGATCTCCCCACTGAGTGGGCTTACCGGTAGTTTCCGGAC
>JBBSWE010000022.1:0-3186 GCA_038046445.1 Nanobdellota archaeon
TAAAGCTTAAATGGCTTGTTGATTAATTTTAGTACATCCAGGAAATTCCTTCTGCTGAGATTACGCAACTAGCTCATGAAGAAGGTGAGATTAAGTTCATCATGTTCAAGAATAAGACTATTGCCAAAGATTTAAGGGAGAAGTATAAACTTTAAGAATAAAAAATAAAAAAAAATCTAATCCTTAATAAATCTAATAAAAATCACTTTTGGGATACTTATCTAATCGTCTTAATATATCTTTATCCTTAATCTCTTTCAATTTGAGGATAGTATTCTCCTGCGGATGCAATCCCTTCTTCTGGCTAAAGTTAATAGATATCGTTTCTTCTGCTACAAAATAACTTAATATTTCTATTTCTTTACCTAGATTTTTTTCTTCCAGCCACTTTTCCAACAGCTTCTTTAATCCAAACAAGTCTTTATCGTAAGCTGGGGACTTGGTGTAAAGCGTTCGGGCGAAATCCTGCAGATTGATGATCCCATTTAGTTTTTTCTTGGTTTTACGGGAGTAATATTCATAATCGGTCTTGCTCACCGGATTTTCAGCGAGTATTCTTCGCATAATTTGCCGTTCTTTTTTGGTAAAAAGGCGGGAAAGCCACATTTGCAGATCTCTTTCGGCATAAGCCTTCTGCTTTTCTATCATTGTTTCTGGCTTTTCGGCATTGAATCGCTGCAATTCAAATTCCTGCTTAAACTCTTCATAATTTAAGCTGGCTTTACCGATAAGGTTGGGCAGAGGACGAGTGATTCCCATTTCGCTAAAGATTTTTTTTGTAAATTCAATTATTTGCCCTAAAATATTTTTTTGAGCAGTCTCTTGATTGATTTTATCTAGGTTTGGGTTATACTTGTAAATAAGAAAGGGAATAGCTTTCAGATAGCGGAAGTCTTTAGTCTTCAAAATATCTAAAATAAGCTCTTCTTTGTTCTCTGCTGTGCCTAACATGCGGTACCCCGCTTCCGCTAACTTTTTTTCTAGTATTCTTCCCATTTTTTCACTTCTTCAATTAATTTTTGGTCCAACTCAAAACCCCATTGCCCAAATTTTATTTCAATAAGATCCAACAGCTTTTGTTTGTAAAAAGCCACGGCAGAATTTTCCATGGTTTCCTTGTATCGGCTGACCAAATAATTAATATCAATCTTATTGCTCTCTAAGATTTTCTTGATATCGCTGAAATCACGCATATCTCCGCGAGCTAATTTGCTTATAATAATATCTTCTAAACTGAGAGTATATAATTTTATTTTACCAAAAGAGCGAATAAATTTAGATTTCTCCAGGCAATCCGGCAGAAGCTGTGTCCCTAAAAAGTTAGATTGGGTGAATAGATCAAAAGCTAGTCCTTCCTGAGTCAGCCAGCGGATAGTTCCAATTTTCTTAAAGCCAATATCTCCAAATATTTTACAAGTATAGCGATATTCTTGGTGAGAATGGATATTGATATCTATATCTAAAGTAGAAGGCTTAATCTGCAAGATAGTTAACGCTGTTCCGCCTAAAGCGTACATCTTAATCTCTTCTTCGATGTATTTAGAGAGGGATTCCAACAGTTCAAATAATTCTCTCGCATCGACTTCTTTAGCGTTGTAAGGCATAGGTGTTAAAAATAGGTTAACCTTTATAAGCTTTTCTATACAACTATTGTATGTATTTATACAAATATTGTATCAAAACTTGTTTAAGACAAACAAAGTTCAGCAGAATATTAGCACAATCAAATCCTCAAGAAATAGTAAAACAAAAAAATAAAAAAAATCTAATATGAATATAATTATGAGTTATATCTGATTAGAATCTCTTTCTCTTCTGATAGCAGTCTCGGCAGTATACCGGCTTGCCTTCAGTAGGCTTGAAAGGAACAGTACATTCCTGTCCACATTCGCTGCATGTTGCTTTGTGCGATTCCCGCGGTCCTTCGCTGAAGTTGGATCTGAATCCTCCTCCGCCTCTATTTCCTCTGTCTCCAAAGTTTCCCATTTTCGTATATTTCACCTTATCTATATTCAAAGAGCATATTATATGGCTCTCCGTTCACAAAAACACTGCGTTACTTGTGCAGATCAAATCTGTTATGTTTCTAAATAAAAGAGGGCTGTTTATAAATATATGGCTCTCAAAACGCAAAAACTTAATATACTCTCCTCCCCTCCCACAAAGAATGTCCTTATTTAAAGAGATGCTCAAGGGTGGAGAAACGTTGTTCCGAGATAGTGTTATTCTAGACTACGATTTCCAGCCCAAGGTGATGAAATATCGTGAGAACGAACAGATACGCTTTGCTACGGCTATCCGTCCTTTGCTACAAGGAAATAATGGTAGAAATCTTTTCGTGTACGGACCGCCGGGAGTAGGAAAGACCACTGCTTGTAAACACGTCTTAAGAGAATTGAATGAAGAGACGGATGAAGTATATACCGTTTACATCAATTGCTGGAAAGAAAATACCACTTTCAAGATTTTCCTTAAGATTTGTGAAGATTTAGGTTACAAGTTCATCCAAAGCAAGAAAACTTCTGAACTTTTCGCTTTGATCAAGCAGCATTTCAACAAGAAGCCCATTGTTTTCGTCTTTGATGAAATTGATAAATTAGAAGATACCGATTTTTTATACAGCATCCTGGAAGACATTTACCGTAAATCTGTTATTGTCTTAACCAATTATCGTGATACTTATTCTGAATTGGATGAACGTATCCGCAGCCGCTTCTCTCCAGAATTTTTATCTTTCCGCGCTTATAACGAAGCAGAAATTCGCGGGATTCTCAATGAGAGGAGAGAATATGCTTTCATTCCTAATTGCTGGGATGATGAGGCGTTCAAAGAATTGGTGGAGAAAAGTACTGAACTGCAAGATGTGCGTGTTGGCTTGTATTTAATGCGTGAAGCCGGAAATCTGGCTGAAGAAAAAAGTTCCCGTTTAATTACTCTACCGCATGTAGCCGAAGCGATGAAGAAGGTAGATGATTTCCACATCAAGCCTAAGGATGGGCTGGATGAAGATCTGCAACTAGTGCTGGAATTAGTGCGAGAGCATTCCGGAAAAAAGATTGGAGATATTTATGCTACTTATGCTGAAATGGGTGGAGAAATGAGTTATAAGAGTTTCCAACGCCGGATTAATAAACTTTCTGAAGGCAGATTTATCTCTGTAGAAAAAGTTTCCGGTAAGGATTGCAA
>JBBSWE010000023.1:0-3512 GCA_038046445.1 Nanobdellota archaeon
AAAGGAACCACTTGGATCGGTAAATTGAATTCTAACGGAAAAAATGATGATTATCATCGTGAGGATACGGGAAGAGATGTCATTATTTTTGCTCCTACCACTACTGATTTATCAAAAAAAGTAGAGATAATTTATTACTTTCACGGAATCTATGGATTTACTTTAAGTGACATGAAAGATCGAGTGGCAAAGCAAGCAAAAGAAATGTCTCAAGCGGGAAGAAATATCGTGATAGTCTTCCCGGAACTGCCTTGGTCCAAAGGCACGGAAACGGTAGAAGGGCAATGCACGGGTTCGGAGGCACTTTCCTCCAACATTCGTTGGTGCCGTAGCGGTGGAAGTTCTTCAATATGGAACGGCATTGATTCCAATTTATATGAACTTAATAATGAAGTAGTAACTGTAATTCGGGACTTTCCCACCGCTTCTGGAATTTTAGATTATACTGTACATTTCGTCGGGCACAGTCGAGGAGGAGCAGCTTTATTGTATTCTGCTTTATATCCTAGCGTTATAAATAATTATTTATCCCAAATAAAACCTGAAAGAATCACTTTCTCTGATTCAGGATATGAATGGGACGGAAAAATACCTTACACCGAAGTGTTCAATAATTATGTTAAGAGTAATCCCTCTGCCGAGATGTATCTTTTAGTTCAGGGTCCGATTAATCCTTCTGATAGTCCAACTCAGAATGCGGTAAATTTTATGAAGCAGATAGATACAAACTTCCCCGGTGTTAACAATTACTACCAAGCTACAGGATATCAAATTTATTATGTTCCATTATCTAAACTTCATGGAGAAATCGGCCAAATGTCTTTAGCTTGGCTTCCTGCTGTTTCCGTACAACAAAGTGTAGCTGCTTCTTCGGCTGCGAGAGGCTCGGGAAGTGCCGCCCCGATTGCTGGAAGTACTTCTTATCCAACTTCTTCTTCCGGTTGCTTGAGCAGTCTTTGCATACAAATAGACGATGTGTGGGCTTCTATCAGTATGACTATTGGTGGAGAAGGTGCAGGAAAGATTTGGGACGGCAGCAGATGGGTAGATAAGGTCGTTTCATCCGGTTCAACTTTCACTTTGTCCACTTCTACCGGAAACTGTCTAAGTTTAGTAATCTCTTCCACAGAAAGTGAAGCAGAATCTAAATTGGAATCGGTTGATTTCCAAGGTAAAATTATTCGTGTGAATCGAATCGTTGCTCCCTTAGTTAAGAAAATTAATACTGAGATAAGTTCTGCTAGTATTTCTTATCCTTTTAATGTAGTTCTAGGTTTTGATTGGCGTTGCGTAAAGTCACCGATTATAACTATTAATGATTTGGAAAGCTGTTTAGGTTCTTCTGGAAGTATCCAAAGAAGCAAACATAGCTATGGTACAGCTATTGATATTAATCCCTCAAATAATGGGTTTTATGTTGGTTCTGGTCCACATGATATTCCGGATCAAGTAATTCAAATTTTCAAAGCTAACGGTTTCCGCTGGGGCGGGGATTGGGATAAAGCTAAGGATTATATGCACTTTGACTGGATCGGAACGATGGGAGATTTCAACGGCGATGGACAAATAGAGAACTGTCCGCAATCTTCAGCTGGAGCAAACACTATAACTTCTAACAGTATAACTAGCTATTGTGGTGTGGCTACTGGTAATACGCCGGAAATACGAGCATTGCTAGACACGGTTGCTTGGGCAGAAGGGGGAGGATACAATATTCGTTTTGGTGGAGGTACTTTTAGCGACCTCTCCACTCATCCTTATTTCAATGAAAAAGAAAACAAAGTGACTCCCGAGCCGATTGCTGCCGGAAGGTATCAATTCATGTATTATACTTATGACAACCTCAAGAACAAGAAAAAGGTGGCTTTCTTCAACGGCTTTTCTGCTCCAGAACAGGATCAAGCTGGGGCCTATTTAATATCTGGTACTGGAGTAAGTGCTGCAGAGGTTACTTCTGCCTTAAATTCTGGAAACTTTGTTCCTTTATGGGATAAGTTAGCAAAGATCTGGGCTGCTATACCTTACAGCGGTTCTGCCTGTGAAAGCAGCAAATATCCTGGCTGCGGAAACGGAAATAGTTATTACGGAGAGAAACAATCTGAAAAAACAGTCAGCGATTTAAATGCTAAGTTACAGAGTTGCTATACTGTTCAAAAAAGTAAATAAAACTTAAAATCAACCATGTCCACCATTACCAACATCAAAGCACGAGAGATTCTTGATTCTAGAGGTAACCCTACTATTGAAGTAAATGTTTTTGTAGGAGATTTAGTCGCTTCGGCTAGTGTACCGAGCGGAGCTTCTACCGGAACGCATGAAGCGTTAGAATTAAGAGATGGTGGTCAGAGATATCTAGGTCAAGGAGTACGAAAGGCCGTCTATAATGTAGAAAAGAAAATTTCTCCATTATTGAAAGGGATAGATTGTACTCGACAGAAAGAAATCGATTCTTTGATGATAGAAAAGGACGGAACCAAAAATAAAAGTAAGTTGGGAGCGAATGCTATTTTAGGAGTTTCTTTAGCCGTGGCCCGAGCGGGAGCAGAAGATAATAATCTTTACCTTTACGAATATATTAATGAGTTAATCGAACGAGAAGGAGTAAATAGGAAGATTCATCTTCCTCGAGCCTTTTTTAACGTAATCAATGGCGGGAAACATGCCGGAACGGGCATGCCTTTCCAGGAATTCATGATTTCTCCGCAAGGAAAAGATTTCCGGGAACGCCTGCGCATCGGGACGGAAGTATATCATCATCTAAATAAATTATTAAAAGAAAAGTATGGCAAATCAGCTACGAACGTGGGTGATGAAGGAGGCTTTGCTCCACAGATCAAAACGGCAGAGCAAGGATTAGATTTGTTGCTGGAAGCGATTAAACGAGCAGGATATAAAGGAAAAGTAGATCTAGCGATGGATTGTGCCGCTTCCGAGTTTTATAAGAATGGATTTTACTATGCACCTAAGAAAATGACCTCTGATAAACTTTTGCAGTACTATCTAAAGTTGATAAAAAAGTATCCCTTAATTTCCATTGAAGATCCTTTTTTTGAAGATGATTTTAAGAGTTATGCCCAACTAAAGAAAAAAAGTGGAATTCAAATTGTGGGAGATGATTTAACTGTAACTAATCCCGAACGGATTAAGAAAGCGATTAAAGAAGACAGTTGTAATTGTTTGTTGTTGAAAGTAAACCAGATTGGTTCTTTAAGCGAAGCACTGGAAGCAGTAGCTCTCGCTTACCAAGCCGGATGGAAAGTAATGGTCAGTCATCGCAGCGGAGAAACTGAAGACACTTTCATTGCTGATTTAGCTGTGGGCATCGGCTGTGGTATGATCAAGTCTGGCGCTCCTTGTCGCGGAGAGAGAACGGCCAAGTATAATCAACTATTACGGATTGAAGAAGATTTAAAGAAGAAGAAATAATGGTTTAATTCTTTCTTTTATGTACTTTTTCTGGCACAATTCGCTTTGTGAGTGATTCCTCGTTTTTAAACAAAAAATACTCCTTA